>LKUH01000271.1 GCA_001412425.1 Candidatus Cloacimonas sp. SDB | reverse complement strand
CGCAGTTAGCAGCTCTCCGGAAGGTTTTTTTAAAATAATACAGATTATGCTTTTACATTGCAGACAATATTTCTGAAGCGGGCGGGTGCAACACCGTGCGAAAGGTGCATTGTCTGACCCGGTTCACCCTTGCCGCAATGGAAAGTGCCGTGAAATCCCCATTCTTCTTCTCCGCAGACTTTATCGCAGGAGCCCCAGAATTCAGGCGTAATACCGTAATAAGTAGGTTCCTTCACAATATGTTTCAATTCTCCATTTTCGATTTTCCAGCCGATTTCAGTAGTGAACTGGAAATTGTTCCGGTTGTCGTCTATACTCCAGGTTTTCGTGAAATCTATGTAATATCCATTTTCTGTAGAAGCGATTAGCTCATTTAGAGAACCTTTTCCGGGAGCGAGGCAGAAATTTGTCATTCTAATCAGCGGAATGTCATCAGCATAAGATGCCATCATGTTGGAACTGGGTTTTAAGCCTAGCAGGGCTGCTGTTTCCTGAGAAGTCTGCTGATCTAACAGAATTCCCTGTTTTACAATATCCACTCTGCTGCCAGGTGTACCTTCATCATCAACGACATGAAATCCGATCCCCTTTTCATCCGTGCTGTCACTGAAAATATTCACCTGATCGGAACCATAGCGGAAATTTCCCAGCATATCAGGCTTGATAAAAGTTTTACCCGCATAAGAAATTTCCTTACCAAAAATTCTGTCGGCTTCGGTAGCATGACCGGCAGATTCGTGCAGCTGCAGAGCCAGATGACCATTGCCGATTATCAGGTCAGCTTTTTCTTCTTCAATTCTGGGAGCATCCAGAAGATCGATAGCTTCTTTGATGATGCGCTCCGAATTCTCTTCCATATTGATCTGTCTTACCCTCTCAAAACCGCCCCGGTAACCATTCATGTGACCAGGCCAGGTGCGGCACATGGTCTCTTTTCCATTAGAGGCAAGCACATAAGCCATGGGAAGAGTGTCGTAAACCAGAGAATCCACAAAAGTGCCGGCTGTGTTGGCGTAGATCTTGTACTGCCGGTAAAACTGGCTGAAAACGAAGGAATGAACGATCTTCTCATTTCCGGTAAGTTTCTGAGAAATTTTCTGATGATAATCAATCTTGTATTTTTCATCCATCAGGAAAGGATCTTCTTCCGGCTTAAAGAAATAACTGTTTTTAATTACCGGAAGTTTCCTGAATTCTACCGGTTCGCGGCGAAATTTGCTGCCGGTTCTGGCATTATAAATCGCTTTCTTCATAGCTGTTTCTATTGCTTTACCGGATAGATTTCGAGTTCCGGCAAATCCCCAGCAGCCGTTGATCAAAACCCTGATGCCCAGAGCCAGTGAATCCAGATTTGAACCGAAGAACTTAAGCTCCCCTTTTTTC
>LKUH01000270.1 GCA_001412425.1 Candidatus Cloacimonas sp. SDB | reverse complement strand
CGGTTAAAAAAGGTTTTCCCTTAAGATGATAAGCTTTTGCCAAAGGCTCAGGTTTAGGTAATTTCCCCGGAAAATATCGCCGGTATCCATCTTCAAATTCTTCCGGATTTATTCTTTCAGCAGTAGAAGGAATACCATCAATTTCAGCTATTGAGACCCCGGATAATTTAAAATACTCATTAAGAAGAGCCAGAAGAAACCGCAATCCACCATTCCCGTCTGTAATGATATGGGAGAAGTCCAGCGAAATTGTCTGATCGCGAATGCTGATTTTTATAAGGTGGGAAGTTTTTCTATCATGCTGAAAAGGAGAAACAGGCAGCGGATCCATAAGTTCAACAGCAGGCAGATTATTATGTCTCTGCAGATAATACCAGAAAAAACCGCGACGCAGATATACCTGGAAATAGGGGCATCTCTTGATCATTTTTTCCCAGGCTAGATTTAAATTATTATAATTAATGGCAGAATCCAGTGTAGCACTCAATCTGAACTGAGCTGGTGATTTTCGACTGGATACAGCCGGATAGATCTTGGCAGCATTGTCCAGCTTGAGCCAGTCTTCATTGTTATTCATATTAACCTCATAGATCTTACTAGTGATCAATCCATTAACCGAGTTTACGTTTTAGAAGTTCTTGTCCATTATTTTTAGGGGAATTTACAGCTTTGGAGATTTCATACATGCTCATCTCTTCAGAATCGTAAGGCTGCAGCAGTGCAAGGAGTTCATTTTTATTATTATTGCTCAGCCAATCCATTTCCTTTTGGCGGGACAGGATCACCGGCATTCTGTTGTGAATCTGCCCCATAATTTCGTTAGGTTCTGTAGTTATGATGGAACAGGTCCTGATCTGAGAGCCGTCATCTGAACTCCAGTCCTCCCAGATCCCGGCAAAAGTAAAAAGCTCTCTATCTTTCAAATGTACAAAGAAAGGTTGTTTATCCGGTTTTCTCCATTCATAAAATCCGTTAGCCGGAATCAGACAGCGCCTGTATTTAAAAGCTGCCCGGTAACTGGGTTTTTCCGCGACTGTTTCCGCTCTGGCATTGATCATTTTATAGCCGATCTGCGGATCTTTCGCCCAGAATGGCACCAGACCCCACCTGGCAGGTTCCAGCAGATTGCCATCCTTGTTTTTAACAATAGTGGGAATTATCTGACCCGGGGCAATATTGTAATTGGGATCCAGCTTGCCGAGCTCGAATAGAATATCCGCATATTCTTTGATCGCTGCAAAACTACTGTAAAGGGCAAATCTTCCGCACATTAATCCTCCAATTCATAACCCTCCTGATCCAGATAAAATTCCAGCAACTGCTGCCTGCAATGCTCTTTCTCCTGCCATTCCAGACTGGAAACACTTAATCCCAGTAATCTGATCTTACAATCAGGACCGATAGTTTCCAGTAACATTTTTCTTCCCAGATGATGCATAATATCACTTTTATTAAAAGCTTCGTTCAGGGTTTTACTTCTGCTCACAGCATCAAAATTGGCATACTTGATCTTTACAGTCAAAGTTTTTGCCTTAAATTTGTTTTCCTGCATTTTTGCAGAAATTTTCTCTGCGATCCTGTTTATTGCTTCCAGCATTTCTTCCACATCGGAAATATCCCTGGAAAAAGTTTTTTCGCAACCCAGAGATTTTCTTGTTCTGTGAGTGGATACTTCTCGCTGATCTATACCCCTTACAATGTGATAATAAAAATTTCCAACTTTTCCGAAATGCCTGATCAACTCATTTAATGATCTTTCTTTCAAATCTTTTCCCCGCAGTATTCCCAGTGAGATCATCTTTCTTTCACTTGCCCTGCCAATGCCATGGAATTTTCCGATGGGCAGGTTATTCAGGATATCTTCAGCTCTGGAAGGTGGAATAACTGCGAGACCGTCGGGTTTATTCAGTTCCGAGCCTATCTTAGCCAGAAATTTATTGTAAGATACTCCTGCTGAAGCAGTCAGCCGGGTTCTGGCAAAGATCTTCTGTTTTATGGCTCTGGCTATGTTTGTAGCTATCGGTTCTTTCAGATTATTATCCGTAACATCCAGATAAGCTTCATCTATGGAGACAGGTTCAACCAGATCCGTATATTCATAAAAGATCTCTCTTATCTGTTGGGAAGCTTTTCTAATGGCAGCGAAATCGGGCTTTACAAATATTCCCTGAGGGCAGAGCCTGTGAGCCTTAAAACTGGGCATTGCAGAATGAATACCGTATTTTCTGGCTTCATAGGAACAGGTGGAAACAACTCCGCGGCTCTGGGCTGGACCTCCGCAGATTACAGGTTTGCCTTTTAGCTCAGGATGATCGCGAATATATACGGCTGCAAAGAAAGCATCCATATCTACATGAATTATTTTTCTTACCTCTTCCATATTAACTAAACAGCCTGTACAGTTGGAATATGTTTCCAGCTGGTGGTGTAGCAGGGAGTAAGAATTTCTCTTTTCATCTTCCAGGGGCACCTGATACCGGCAGCAGCATAAGTGAGTTTGCCATTGCCCATTTTTCTGTTCACAGCATCCATGCAATCCATTATAATTTTGCGTTTGTCATCCAGATAACAGGACTGGAATATATCAAGAGGCGCCCTGCTTTCATGGATTATATCAGAGATCATGACGCCCGATTTCTTATATTTATAACCCGCCCGGAAGATCTTTTTAAGAATATTTTGGGAAGCTCTGATAAAATCCGGTGTATAAGCTGAAGGTACGGGAAATCTTGCCGTACCGTAATTGGCGTATTGAGGCTCATTCTTAAACCTGTTGGTGGTTAAAAAAACCGTTAGCTGAGATGCAACCTGATTCTCTTCCCGCAGCTTTTCAACTGCACGCAGACAGTAAGTGGCAGTGGCTTCCATTAAACCCTGCAGGTCAGTTACGGGTGCCCCAAAAGATTTGGACGATACGATCTCCTTTTTGGGATCAATATCCTCTTCCAGGTCGATGCAGGATATGCCGCGCAATTCTTTTGCCGTACGTAAGCCCACTATCGTCATCTTTTTCTGCACCCATTTATCCGGGGTCTGAGAAAGCTGGTAGGCATTTTTTATACCGTTCCTTCTTAACATTCTGGCATACTGCCTGCCAACGCCCCAGATGTCTTCCACTTCCACCCATTCCAGTATTTTCCGTCGATCAGGATGTTGCGATATGTCAAAAACGCCCTGAGCGTAGGAATGTTTTTTGGCAAAACGGTTGGCAACTTTTGCCAGGGTTTTAGTGGGGCCTATACCTACCGAAACAGGCAGGCCGGTCCATTGCCAAACAGTTTCTCTTATTTTCCTGCCATATTCCGTTAGATCCATATAGCCAAACCCCGTAAGAGACAGAAAAGCCTCGTCAATGGAATAGATCTCGATATCTGGTGTGAACTGAGAAAGAGTTTGCATTACCCGGCCGGACATATCACCGTACAGGGTGTAATTGGAAGAAAATATCTGAATGTCGTGTTTGCGGATAAAACTGCGGTCTATTTTAAAACCGGGGGTGCCCCGCCTGACTCCCAGTTTTTTCAGTTCTGGTGACAATGCGACGATAATACCGTCATTATTGGAAAGAATACCTACAGGTTTATGTATCAGATCAGGATTGAAGACTTTTTCACAGGAAGCATAAAAACTGTTGCAGTCCACCAGAGCGAAAATATTATGTGACATTTTTATCTCATTTTGTGAATAGCATAGGTTACCACACCCCAGATCTTAAAACTCATGTCATCGGTGATTTCCAGGGGTTCATAATCGGCATTTTCCGGAACAAGATACCATTTGCCTTTATCTTTGTGCAGTCTCTTTACCGTAAGTTCGCCATCAACAATTGCTATGACTATTTTTTTGTGAGCAGGTTCCAGAGCGCGGTCGACAATTAGAATATCACCCGGATAAATACCGGCATTGATCATTGAGTAACCTTCCACTCTCACAAAATAAGTAGCCATGGGGTGTGCGATAAGATGTTCATTCAGGTCGAGAGATTCCTCTATATAATCCTGAGCAGGGGAAGGAAATCCGGCCGTTACCTCACTTCCCACCAGAGGGCATTTCAATTGAGTATCACTTTTACAACGGTAAAGGGCAGCAACAGTTTCGTCTGTATTTAGGGAAATTATTCTGGCATTCATTTCTCGACCTCCCGTAAAAATAAATATTGAACTGAAAAAAATCTCCTGCTGTTAAAATTTAACTGGACAGTTAAATAGTCAATATTTATTTTAACCACAGAGTTAAAAAATCTAAATCAGGGAGGTGGAAATGGGTTTAGGTAAACGATTAAAACAGGTTTTAAGAAAACTTGATATTACTCAGACAAGTCTGGCTAAAACAATTGGAATTTCCAATGTTGTGATCAATCGTTATATAAAAGACAAAACGATGCCGGATTATAATTTTCTCAATAAACTGACGGCTGCCTTCAAAGTTAATATCAACTGGCTGCTTACAGGGGAAGGCGCCATGTTCCTTTCCGAAAATCTGAAGGAGATCGGAAATAAACAATATATTGAAATGCCTGTGATTGCTTCCGTAAGTTGTGGCACTCCTCAGGAGATAATTGCGGCGGAGCCGGAAGACCATATTTTGCTGGATACCAATTCTCTGGCAGGTGATTTTAATAATTATTTCGCTTTTTTTGCCAGTGGGGACAGCATGGAACCTTACATCAGTAATGGTGATGTGGTTGTAGTAAAACATCATGAAGATTGGCAGACAGCAGATGACCGGATCTGCGTGGTAAGGGTGGCGGGAGAAGTTACTTTAAAAAAAGTAACTGTTTTCTCGGAAGGGGAAGAAATACTGCTTTCACCTTTTAATAAGGAATATTCACCGCTGCTCATAAATCAGGATAATTACGAAGATGCTTATCTGGTAGGTATCGCCATTATGGCGATAAAAAATCTTTAAATTATGTAAAAATTTGATTGACATTTACTACCTCTCAAGTATCAGAATATTAAAAAGTAAGGAGGTAGTATGGTTGAAAATAAAAGCTTTTTAGCTGCATTATTCGATGTTTCTTTTTCCGAATTCATTACAACAAAATTAATCAAGATCATTTTTGTTATTGGAATTGTAATTGCTGCAATAGTTGCCCTGTTCTTTATTATAGGTGCGTTTGTTTCCTCTTTCTGGGCTGGACTGGGTTCACTAATTATCTCACCCATTATTTTTCTTATCTATGTTCTGATCATCAGGATCTGGCTGGAACTTATTATCGTTATCTTCAAGATTGCTGAAAATTCAAAGATCGTTGCAGAGAAGTAGTAGTCATAAACACGAATAATTCATTTGCAGAGGGTATTAAATAGTTTATATTACTCTGTTGCTTTTTT
>LKUH01000269.1 GCA_001412425.1 Candidatus Cloacimonas sp. SDB | reverse complement strand
AATTTTAACAGATCCATTTTACTATCAAAAAACAAGTATAAAAATTCAAAGGACAAATAAAAAAAAGATTTATTGTATTTATTATTTTAGTATATTCAATTACTCTGGTCTGGGCAGAAAACCTGGATCAAACAGAATTAATTTTTAATGCCGACGGTACTGTAACAACTAAATTTACAGGTAGTCCAACTGAATTGAATAGAGATATTACGAGTCCTGAAAACAGTGTATTTACACAATTACCCCCTTCTGCAGATTAAATCAGATCATTTTATCACTGAATTTTATGTATAATTTTTTAAATTCAATTCGGACAAAATTAAAATCTATTTTATACTGCTAAATTTTGTTTGACAGATTTAGGAAACGACACTTTTTTCAGTAAGGTTGTATTATAAAAACATAAATTCTATAAGCAGAATTCAGCTTAGCATTCATAATTATTTGGAATATTGACAGTTAAGTGGTTAATGATGAGATTTATAAAAAATGGGATATTTAAAAAAATTTATGCGTAAAACTTAAAAAACAATTATTAAAAAAATTAGGAGGCCTCATGAACAAGAAAATTATCTTTTGTTATCTTTTTCTCACAATTATGTTAGCAGGAACAAATCTATTAGCTCAGGGTTCCGGCAGAGCTCTGGAATTTGATGGTGTGAATGAGTATGTGGATTGCGGTAATCATTCTGATTTTGACATTGTGGATAATATCACTGTTGAAGCCTGGGTTAATCCATCTTCTATCGGAATTGACAGACAGATAATTTCCAAAGGGTATAATGGTACAATTACTCAATATGAACTGAAAACGACAACTACTGATGGAAAAGTTAGCTTCAGAACTTGGAACGGCTCTTCTGGTATAGGTGCAGAAAGTAGTTCTTCTCTTCCAGCTGACTCCTGGACACACGTTGCAGGTGTTTATAATGGATCAGACTGGATGATTTATATAAACGGTATTCTTGAAAACACCTTAACTGCAGGAGGTCCAGCTTCAACCACAAATAACCTTAATATTGGAGCGGTTGATGCCAATGGGACTCCTGGGCAATTTTGGGAAGGTCAGCTAGACGAAGTTAGGGTCTGGAATGTAGCCCGTACAGAAACCGAAATACGCCAGAATATGTGCCAGAAACTGGCTGGTAATGAAACCGGTCTGCAGGGTTACTGGCGCCTGGATGAATCCTCCGGGACAACTGTGCAGGATTACAGTTCCAATAGTCATAACGGTACTATGGTTAATATGGAGGATCCCGACGACCATGTCTGGTCCGGAGCACCTATCGGGGATGTAAGTGATTACGATTACGGTGGAGCTCGGGAATTTGCCTTTCTTACTCTGGGGGGAGATACCTTCACCGCTAACGTTGCCGCTGGTGCCCTGGAACCTTTGGGTATTCACGTCTATGGTGTGAACAGCGCTCCGAATTTTACCAATATCGAGGATCCTGGTCCCTATGGTACATCTGAACGCCTGAGTGATGCGCCCTATTTCGGTGTATTTACTACCGGTACAATGGCAACCCGTCAGCTTAATTTCGACGTTACCTACCAGTACGGAGCCCATCCCGAGTTGGATGCCGAATGTACCTACGGTCTGCTCAGAAGAGATAATAATGCTGATTCCGTCTGGACCAACGATGATATATCTCTGGATATGGATAATGATGAGATCCATGATAACGGGTTATATAATCAGGCTGAATTCATTCTGGGCTCTACCGAGAACCTCTATGCCTGTGGAGTACTCGACTATAATACCTACTGGGAAGGCATTGATACCGTATTCGTTTATTGTGATATTGTTATTCCGGACAATGTTACCCTGGACATCGAGGAAGGTGTTTACGTGGAATTTCAGGCTGGTCTTCCACTTAGAAACACCGGTCCCGGCATCTACTGTGCCGGTTCTATCCTGGCGGAAGGTACGACTGCCGATACCATCACCTTTACCGTCAATGATCCGGAGTTCAACGACTGGGGTGGCATCCATCTGATGAGCGACAGCCTGTTTTATTCGGGTTTCGACCGGGAAACGGGATCATCTATCTTCACTCACTGTCTGATCGAATATGTATATAATGATGAATTCTATTTATTTACCCGTGACCGTCAATCTGAATATGGGGCTGCCATCTCTATGTATGATTATCCCGATGCAGAGATAGCATACTGTGAGATCCGGTATAGTTCAGGTATGTTCGGTGGAGGCATCAGCGCTATCGGTGAGAGCTATCCCTATATCCATCACAATAACATCCATGATAATTTCTCCCTGATCGGTGGCGGAATAGCGATTGAGGATTTTGAAGATACTGAGGAAATACCCTTAAGAGATGATGTGATCATCAATATTCATGATAATGAGATCTATAACAATTTTGCCATTTTCTCAGGAGGAGGAATTCATCTGATGGATCTGGCTTATTTCTTTAACGGTTGGGAAGGAATCACTCGAGGTGTAACAGAATTCAATCTGGAAAACAACAATATTTACGAAAACATGGCGTTTTCTTACCCCTTACTGGAATTGTATATGTATGATGGAAACAACAGAAATGATCTCTCCGAACCTGATTTAAGGAAACTTTTTGAACTGGCAGAAGTCGAAGTAACTGATAAACAACTGGATTTTTATCGAAAAGCAATACCGGTCTATGCCTCTTTCTTTAACTCCGGAACCCGGGATTACCCCATTTTCTCTCAGGGTGGCGGTGGAGTCTTCGCCTCTTATGTAAACTGTAACTTAACAGTTAACCAGATCATCGGGAACGTAACCCTGGGCTGGACAGCCATGGATATTCTCGAGGGTAGTTATTTGGGTGTGTATGAAGGTTATACTCCAATGGGCTTGAGTGTGGGCTGCGGAGCAGGTGTTCATCTGCGCGGGCTTCCTTCCTATAGTGAAGAGTCAGTACGCAGCGAACCTCCTTATGAACCATTATTTGACAACAATGACATCAGCTACAATATCATTCCGATTATTGTTACAGATTCTTTTGCTGTCTTTTACGATTTTTTGGGAGAAGTCCGTAATGATAACCCGCGTATCTGGGATGACCAGTTCTATTCTACCGGAATGGGAGCGGGTGTTTACTCCATCGACTGCTATCCCACCTTTGAAAACAGCAACAATATTACCGGCAACGAGATCTTCCTGACGAATCTCTTTCTCCGTGAACAGCTGGCTGAAGAAATGCAGAAATCACTTGCTGCAGAGGAAAATGGCGACCGTAATTCTAATAGTTTCCCGGCTCTGGGCTTCGGGGGCGGTATCTGCCAGATAACCACCCTGATCGACACCATGGGCGTCGATTCCACCTACTTCGAGACTTTCCGCACCCTGACCATGAGCGAGACCCTGGTGGATTCCAACCTGGCTCTCTGGGGTGGCGGCCTGGCTCTGATCGGTTACAACTATAGTGAACTCACTGACTGTATCATCGATAATAATAGCACCTGGACGATCCCTGGTTTTCCAATGGGAGATTCTTTGGCTATAGGAATTGGGGGAGGGATCTACAATGAAGGTATGCTGATTATTGATGGTGGATCAATCTCAGGTAATCTGGCCGGCATGGGTGGAGGCATCGCCCATGATACCTATTATCCCTATTTCGGAAATGGCATTACCCGCCAGGAATTAGTCATGCTGGATGTTTCCGATTGTGATATTACCTATAACGACGCTGACTGGGGTGCCGGTGGTGGCGTTGTCATCACATACCTGCACCATGAGGTTGCCTGGGGTGTACTTGAAGAATACATCTGGTATAATAATAGAAATTCCGGTGATAGAGCCTTTGGAGAGGTTTATTTCACAGATTGTAATATCGATTACAACTCTGCCAACAACCGGGGAGGGGGTATCAATGTCTCCGGCAATAATGAGGTGTTCGTTTCCATAGAAGGTGGTTCCCTATCCCATAATATAGCCGGTATGACCGGTGGCGGCATCAATACCTGGATGCCCACTCACCTGAGTAACGTGGATATTATAGGTAATGCTCTGATCGATTATTATGACAGATATACGAGTAATGACGGCGGAGGTATCTGCAGTTTCGGTCCCCTCTGGATAGAAGGCTGCCGGATCAATGAGAATAGTTCAGAAAGTGATGGAGGAGGGATCTGCTGGAGTTTTGAGAGTGAAGGCTATTTTTTCCCGGATCGGGATTTCTCTCCCCAGGCACTGTTTACCATAGTTAATACCGAACTGCGGGACAATGTCTGCTATGATCAGGGCGGTGGACTCTACGTAGATTATGAATTCTATGGTGAAGGACCTTATCGCGATCTGGATGTGGAGATCATCAACTGCCTGATCGCAAATAATGAGGCAGTTTTCGGCGGCGGCTGTTATTTTGAGTATGAAGATATTTATCAATTTGGTTATCCCCGACAGATTTATGGCTCTATGACTAATAATACCATAGTTAATAACCGGGCTGTGGAAGATGAATACGGTGGCGGCTATGGCGGCGGTATTTACTTCGAAGAAGCTTTTATGGGAATCACTAATAACATCATCTGGGGTAATCGCGCTGATTATGATGGCGATCAGATCTTTATCGAGGAAGGATCCATTTTCAGAGATGATGACCGTTCCGTCTTTTACATCGAATATTGCGATATCGAAGGAGGTTCGGAAGAATTCGGTTATGGTATGGGTGGTTACGACCGTTTCTTCTCCATCATCGATATCGACCCCGCTTTTGCCGATTCTGCCAATGGCGATTATACACTCCTGGATTACTCACCCTGTATCAATACCGGTACACCTGATACGACAGGTTATAACATCCCGGTATTGGATCTGGCTGGTAATCCGCGTGTCTATGACGGTTGGATCGACAGAATAGACCTGGGTTGTTTCGAATTCCAGGGTGATGTGGTGCAGGATTCAGATATCTTCTACCTGGAGGATATAGTTGAGAATGATCTCAACCTCTGCGCTGTTACAGTATATGTTATTGGAGATGTTGTCATTCCAGATACAGTAACTGTTACCATCTGTCCGGGAACTACAGTAATGTTTGTCAAACCCGATGTTATAGAAGAGGGTGGTTTTGTACGGGATGCTTACACCTATGCTATTGATGTCTATGGCACACTGATTGCAGAGGGTACACCTGAGGAAATGATTACCTTTACCGCCGAAGATCCTGGATACGGTTGGGGAGGTATTAGATTTAACGGAACTGATAACGAAAATGAATCCATTTTTGAATATTGTATTTTTGAGTATGGTAATAAACTTCATAGAGTACGGGAAACCCGGAAAGAGAAAGAAAAAACTTCTCTGGAAGATGAAGATCTGCTTTTGGAAAAGGAACGTTATCTAGGGCAGGAAGATGACCTGGGCGGAGCCATCTATGCTTATGATTATTATAATTTCAGCATCAACGAGTGTATCTTCCGATATAATAGTGCTGAATGGGGTGGAGCATTATATTTGGAAGATTTAGAAGAAAATGGAGTGGTCAGAAGCGATAGGGATCCCGACATAGTTGGACCCTACATAACTAATACTCTTTTTATGGATAACTATTCCTCAACTGGAGGTGGAGCGATCGATATTGCTTGCGAATATAACAATCCCTCCTTTGTTGATTGCACTTTCCTGCATAACTACAACGACGGATCTTATGGAGGCGGAGCTATTCATATTGGAGGTTATTCCACACCGTATTTTGAAACCTGTATAATTGACAGCAATTATTCCTGGTACGATGGTGGAGCAGTTAAAATGGGGAATTACGCCTCACCGTTATTTGTAGATTGTACATTCAATTATAATGAAGCCGATGATATGGGTGGTGCTGTCAAGGCTTCTTACTATACCAGTCCGGAATTCGATAATTGTGAATTTATCGGTAACCTGGCAGGTGACCAGGGTGGAGCTCTGGAATTGCATTATTCTTCCCATACTATACTGGAAAACTGCCGGATCAATTACAATACTTCTTACTATGAAGGTGGCGGAGTGATGATTTCTGGAGGTTCATCTGGTTCACCGGAAGCCTATCTGAACAACTGTGAGATCATCGGTAATAATGTCTATTCAGATTATCGAAATTATGGCGATGGTGGCGGTCTCATGATCAAGCATGATGCTTATGCAGAATTATTAAATTGTGTAATAGCAGATAATAGCGCTGAAGATGATGGGGGAGGATTTAAAATAGCCGGTGCTACGGATCTGCTTGTAATAAACTGTCTCATTTCAGATAATTCAGCCGGAGAAGATGGTGGCGGAGGTAAGATTGCTGGAAGTTCCAGCGCTGAATTCATTAATAGTACCATATCCGGAAACTCTGCAACTGATGATGGTGGGGGCATTTTTATAGGATATAATTACGGCGTTGATATTATAAATTCCATTATCTGGGGCAATAATGCAGGTTATGGCGATGATATTTATGATGAAGGCTATCAAAGAGAAATTGAATCTAAAGAAAGAGAAGACTATAATATTGAAAATTCCATCATCGGTGAATTCGATTACTATCGGAGACCTCAAGACAGCAGATATGAATATACCTTTAATTTTGTAAACCTTGATCCTCATTTTGTCGATCCTGATAGCGGAGATTACAGACTGGCTGATAATTCTCCCGCCATCAATACCGGTACACCTGACACCACCGGGCTGGGTCTGCCGGAATTCGATCTGGATGGCAATCCCCGTATCTATGAAGGCAATTTAGAAAGAATTGATATCGGATGTTACGAATATCAGGGAAATCCTTCAGTTCAGTATCTTTTTGACGGGTTTGTAGAAGATACCTATCTCTGTGCTGATTTCATCTATGTTTATGCCGACCTTTATATTCCACCGGATGTTTCAGTAATAATCTGTCCCAGTACTGAGGTCATGCATATGGATCCAATGGGAAGAGATCGAGGTTTGGGCTATGGTTGGGATATTGAGGGCTGTTTATTTGCTGTCGGTACGGAAACCGCGCGTATTATTTTCACAGCCGAGAATCCAGAAATAGGCTGGAGTGGATTGTACTTCCGGAACGGAGATAATAATTTCTACACTTCCAGACTGAAATACTGCGATGTTGAATATGTAAATAATTGGACTGATATGGGACTTGGGGACAACAGGGCAATTGAAATGGCCGGAGCAGCCTTAAATCTATACGATTACAGCAATATCAGGATTTCTCATACCTTGTTCCAGGATAATATTGGAATTCTTGGTGGTGGTATTGGCGTACACGGCGAGAGTTATCCCTATATTCAGTATAATGAATTCCTGAATAATTTTGCTTTATATGGCGGTGGTATCTTCTGGTCACCAGATTTCTTAGAAAATAATTCCAGACCAATAGTAGTGGATTCCACCTTCACCATAGAGAATAATACTTTTGAAGCTAACTGGGCTGCATACCAGGGTGGTGCTATCTGTCTGAAGAGTGAAAATAATGAGCAGCAGGATGAAATTCCCAAGGTGCAGATCATCAACAACCAGATCATCGAAAACTGGGTTTATGACGTGTATTTTTTCAGGGGTAAACTCAGAGACAATAGTGTGCCGCGACCTCCGCTGCTGAATAAACTTGACCTTAATGAAAATTTACTTGCTGCTATTCAGGATAGCAGAGACCTGCTACTGGATACTCGTTCTGGTAGTTCCTGGGTTGCCGGGGGCGGCATTTATGCCTCAGGCTGTTCGCCATTGATCAGCGATAACGAGATACTTTCTAACCACGCGGTGTGGGAATATATATACACTAATTTTAATCGTGACTTAAAATACGGTGAAGCTATAGGTGGTGGGATCTGTCTGGAAAACGGCAGAGTAGGCTCAGTCAATTTTGGAGAATTACAGGAGCCTGACATACCCGAGATCTACAATAATATTATCAGTAATAATGAAGCTATAGCCTATGAATATTACGATTACATTACCAGAGAAGATAATCGTTCTGATTATTCATATGCCTGTGGTGGAGGTATATTCAACGGCAATACCAACGCGCGTATCATCAATAATTTAATTGAAGGAAACAGAGCAATTTATCTGCAGGATGAAGACCTCTTAACACAGTCTAATCAGTTCAATTCGGTTGAACAATCAAGATCAGAATACTATGTTGGTGCCGGTGGCGGTATCTTCAGCAGTGTCTTCCCCGGTGAAATTATAGATCGTACAATAACTGCCCAGCATATCAGCAGTAACTTCATCAATAATAACACAGCATTAATCGGCGCCGGTATGGTTATATGTGGAGAAGAATTTTATCAACAGACGAACCAAAGACCGGTTGAAATTATGCCAAGGGCAGTAGTGACAAATAATCTAATCACAGGCAATACAGCCTATCCGGATAATCTGGAAGGATGGTACTACGGATGGGACTGGGCCTGGCGGTTCGAAGGTGGTGGAATCTTCACTATGAACACCGACCTTCTACTGGTAAACAACACCATAGCGGATAATAATGCCTTATTTGCCGGAGGTATTAGTTGTGCCGTGACAGAATTAACAGCTATCGATAATATCTTCTGGGGCAATATTTCCGAAGGGGAAGATGAGAGAGAAGTTTCCATCTCTTCCAATGAAAATAGAGGAACTACCGATCAGATCAGACTGATCTGGGAAAGTGTTGCCGAGTTCTATAATAATGATATCGAAGATGGAATTGACGGAGCTTATGTTAGTTCTGACAGTTATATAGCGGAAGACGAAAATAACATCGATGCCTATCCCGAATTCGCCCTGACCGGTGAACACCCATACATGCTGGTAGACAATTCACCCTGTGCCAACGCCGGAGATCCCGCTATAACAATGGAGAATCTGGCAGACTGGTTCCTGCCGGAAGTTGACCTGAAGGGATCTTCCAGAATTTATCAGGAAAGTGTTGTCCGAGAAGGCATAATTGACATTGGAGCTTACGAAACCGGCAATAATCCGCCTTATGACATAATTCTGGGATATCCTGCATTCGTACCTGAAAATGAAGCCCCGGGTTATTTTGTCGGACAACTCAGTACGCTTGATCTGGATGAGTTCGACACTCATACTTATACTCTGGTAGAAGGTGAAGGTGATGATTTTAACGATTGTTTCGAGATAATAGGCGACGAACTTTATACAACCTGTGAATTCAACTACGAAGATCTTCTGCCACCCATAAGAACTGACGATCCTGAGACTTCAGCAGTAAAAAGTACAGAAAGAAAAGGTGACATTAATCTAACTTCCGTTTCTGATGGAGATAGAGTCTTACTGCCTAATGCCTGGATCAATGAGTTCCATTACGATAACATTGGCACAGATGTTGGTGAATTTGTGGAAGTTGTTGTAGATAATTCCCTTAGGCTTGACCTCAGTCTCCTCACTCTGACACTATATAACGGGGCCAGTAGTCAAAGGTCTCCTTATAACAGTGAAACAGTAGACAACTTCCAGGCTGTTTCCACCTATGGATCCTATACATATTATACTTGGAATCTTCCCGCCAACGGTATTCAGAATGGTGCACCCGATGGTATGAGCCTGGATTATTTTGGTGATGTACTACAATTCATCAGCTATGAGGGATATTTTGAAGCAGCATCAGGTCCAGCAGTTGGCCTGTTTTCTACTGATATTGGTGTATTTGAAGGTAGTTCAACACCGGTTGAATATTCCCTGCAACTGGTAGATCCTGGTAGAATATCGCAATATACTGATTACATCTGGGCTGGACCGATGGCAGAAACCCCAGGATTAATTAACACAAACCAGACATTGGATGTGCCTCCACCACTAATTGGTGTTAATATTCGAGTCCGTACAACTGATGATGGCGAGAATAATATGTACTATGAAGAGCTGATCGTGATTCCTATCATAGACATGAACGATGAGCCTATAATCGAACTTCCGGATGAGTTCACCTTCCTGGAAGATGAGACACTGGAGATAGATTTTGATGATTTTATTTCCGATGAAGATGTAGATGTCCGGGTAACTAATTCCTTAACATTAACTGTAGCCGATAATGACAGCATAACAGTTGACATCAACGGTCTGATGGTAACATTCGGAGCAGTAGAAGACTGGTTCGGAGAAGAGACCTTAACTTTTACGGTGAATGACAATGCCGGTCGCGCCCTGGCTTCCGATGATGTACTGGTGATCGTAGAACCGGTGGATGATCCGCCCTTCTTTAACGAAGATCTTATCCTGGCAGATTCACTGCTCTTCATATCCCCGGAAAACACACCCTTCCTGGTAGACTTCACACCCTATATCGGTCAGGTATACGGAGAGACAGACAACGTTATCCTGTCAGTAGATAATTCTAGCAGAACAAGCTGGATAGATGTATCAATCGAGGGATTTGAAGTGACCTTTACGCCCTATATAGATCACTGGTTCGGCAGCGAGCATATTACCTTTTTGATAGAAGATGAGGAAGGAACTGTCAGAAGCGGAATAAATAAGACCCTGTCTGGCTCTTCAAGCCGATCATCCCATAATAGTGTTTCCATGAATAAATCACGTAATGGAGCGCAAAGCCAGGTAATCATTGAAGTCACCTTCGAGCCGGTCAACGATCCACCTATCCTGGAAATACCCATTGCACTGGAAGCCCTGGAAGATGATCCCTCCGAAGTATACCGCTTCCTGCTGTCGCCTTTCGTAGTGGATCAGACCTGGGGCGAGGAAGACAGCCTCAGCCTCAGCGCCATTGGTTCTGAACATATCGATGTTATGATAGACAGCTTCAATGTCGTCATTCAATCCAATACAGCGGACTGGTACGGCAGCGAGGATCTCACCTTTATCCTGAGCGATAATGTAACCCGCCTTACTACCGAAGTAGTAGTTGAGGGTATCATCCATCCTTACAACGATGCACCGGTACTGGGCTTTATTGAAGATGTGGTAATGGACGAAGATACAACACATGATATCACAGTCACTGCCACAGATGTTGATAACCTTCCGGAAGAACTTACTTTCAGTGCCTACGTACAGGATGGCAACTTAAGCGTGAGTGTAACCGGTAATGTTGTAACTATTATTCCCGCTCCGGACTGGTACGGTACAGGCAGCATCGTAGTTAAGGTATTCGACGGCATGTGGTACGATCAGCAGCTGGTTCTGGTGACAGTGATCAATTTGAACGATCCACCTGTTCTGACCCTGCCGGATTCCTTCAGCTTCCCGGAAGATGAAACACTAACAGTCAATATGTTCCCCTATATCTACGATGCCGATGATCTTGGCATTCGACTAGATAACTATACGATCGAACTGATAGGCGAACCTGCCGATATATCAGTGGAGATAGATGGTGTTATAGTAACCTTCGGTACGAACGCAGAGAACTGGTCCGGCACCGAGACCCTTACCTTTGTGGTGAACGATAACGTGACAGATACTCGAGAAGGAAAAACCAGATTAACAGCTCAAAGCAGCAGCCGTGATCTCAGTCCGGAAGAGACAGTCGATATCATTGTGACAGAAGTTAACGATGCTCCCTATGTATTAAATCCGCTGGCAGATTTTGAGATGCTGGAAGATACGATCGACAACTCTATTGATCTGAATACGGTATTTGACGATCCTGATCTGATCTACGGCGATGTACTGAGCTTCAGCTCTGATGTAGGCTTCTACACAGGCATGAGCATAGATATCAGTGGGGGAGTTGTAACCTTAACACCCGATCCTGACTGGAACGGCATCTTCGGTATCACCTTCATAGCTACAGACAATTGGGGCTTAACAGCCTCAGATTATGTGGAAGTGACCGTAACACCTGATAATGATGCACCGGTTTTCGACCTGCCGGAAGAGCTGAGTTTCTACGAAGACGGAGTTCTGGCAACCAACTTCCTGCAGTATGTTAACGATGTAGATGAAGATGATCTTACCCTGATAATCGGAGAGACCACCAACATCAGTATTGAGCAGAATAACTTCAGCCTGGTCTTCTCTACAGTGGAACCTGACTGGAACGGAGAGGAAATGATCACCTTCACGATAAGTGACGGCGTTACCAGAGCTACAGCTAGCGCTGCGGTTAATATAGTGGTAATACCCGTGAACGATCCTCCGGTATATACTGGAACAACTCTGGTAACAGTAGCGGAAGATTTCGGTACTTACGAGATCGGAGACTTGGATGACATGTTCGAAGATATTGAAGGAGATGAACTCAGCTTTACACTGGAAGATTATAATCCTGCTATGCTGACAGCTTCTCTGGATGAAGATAATGTACTTACCATCGAATCGGTTCTGCATGCCTGCGGAACCACTTCCGTAAATGTAACAGCCGCTGACGGGGAATATCTAATCCCGGCCTCTATAACAGTGAACATTACCCCGATCAATAATCCGCCTGAGCTGATCAACCTTCCGGAACACATCGAGATGGGTGCCTACAGCAATATGATCCTTAACCTGGAAGATTGCTGGCTAGACGTAGATACCCCCGATCCCACCATGCTGATCCTTCCGGTACCGAACTTCATCACCGTAGAACAGCTGCCTGGTTATGATTACAGGTTCAGACTGGATGCTCTTCATATAGCCGGTATGGAAGATATCATTACAGTAGTACTTAGCGACGGACAGTCACAGGTAATGGAAGATATCCTGGTAACAGTGGCAGAATCGGAAGCTCCCATCATTACCTTCCTGATTCCTAATCTGGAATATCTAGAAGACTTCGCACTTACCGAAGTAGTTGATCTGGATCAGTGTTTTGAAGATCCGGAAGGCATGCCGCTTACATTTGGAGCCTATGAAGTAGGTGGTATGGGTTACCTGGACGTTGTAGTTGATGCAGATAATATCCTGCACCTTGGCAGCGAACTGGAGAACTGGTTCGGCACAACT
Source organism: Candidatus Cloacimonas sp. SDB (assembly GCA_001412425.1). Lineage (GTDB taxonomy): Bacteria > Cloacimonadota > Cloacimonadia > Cloacimonadales > TCS61 > SDB. The sequence goes on along the minus strand of LKUH01000269.1, from coordinate 1,515 downwards.
TATGTAGATGTGTGGGCCAGTGATGCTTCCAGCAGAACAGTAACGACCCAGACCCTTCAGGTAGAAGTAATGCCGGTTAATGATGCACCCTACATAATAACAGAGATCGCAGATATCACCCTGGCAGAAGACTTCGGCAGTTATGTAGTCGCCGATCTCACTACCATCTTTGGAGATGTAGATGATGCTGAACTGACCTATATTCCCACCTTACTGAACGGGGATGCTATAACAGTAGGAATGGCAGGAACAGACCTGCTGCTGTATTCAGTAGATAATGTCTGGGGCAATGCTTCTGTAGGAGTTACAGCCGATGATGGGCATGGTTCCAGAGCTCAGGTTAGCCTGGACTTTAATGTAACAGTAACCGCAGTGTATGATAATCCTGTATTTGATCCAGCTTTGGATGGCATGGAATTTCCGATCGCGATGGCAGGTGAGATCATCGACTTCAGTCCCTGGATCGAGACCTTCGGTCAGACTAACAATGTACCAATGGGTATAGTTCTGCAGGGAGAGGAGATTTACTATGAAGTTGATAATGTAGATAATGCTATTTACAGTATGTGGGCTTATCCAGTGGGTCATCAGTGGGCTTATCCTGATCAGTCCTGTACTCTGTGGCTGGACGGCGGTTCCCATGTCACCATTATCCTGCAGACCGACCTGCCGGATGTACTGACAGGAGGCACAATCGTTCTTGAATCAGGAGAAGAAATCAGAATCGATCTTAAGAAAGAATATAGTTCTGCCAAGAATTTTATACAGTTGAATGAGCATTCTGATATAAGCTGCCTGGTTAATGATGAGCTTGTTATCGGTAAGGAAGTAACAGAAGTTACTCAAGAAGAAATAACCATCCTGGCATATGACAAAACAACAAGCCTCAGGTACGAAATAACCTACAATGTAATCATTGAACCTAGAGGAAATGATCAGGACATCCCGCAGTTGATCACCGAATTGATCGCTAATCATCCTAATCCTTTCAATCCGTCAACCATGGTCAATTTCAGCCTTGGAGAAGCAGGCAGAGCAGTTATCACCATTTACAACATCAAGGGTGAAAAGGTAAGAACACTTACCGATGCGATCTATCAGCCCGGTATTTACCATGTAGAGTGGAATGGTAAAGATGAATCCGGTAACATGGTCAGTTCGGGTCTTTATTTCTATAAACTGGAAACCGGCACAACTTCGAAGATCAAGAAGATGATGTTGCTCCAATAGAGAAGCAAATGCTTCTCCAAAAATGGAGCATATGTTGCTTCAGTAAATGAAGCAGGAGCTGTTTCAAGTAAGCTTCATTGATAGTTGATAAGTTAACCTGCCAGATCAACAAATCTGGCAGGTTTTTTTCTAAATATGCTGATACCGGGTCGAAGCTATTTCCGGCTGCAGGCTAATCATTTCACACCTGAAAAGTTGATTTGATGATTTCAATGGCAGAATCTGTGCAACAGGCTGAAATTCTAGTTTCGACAAGCAATAAATTAACGTACTGGTAAATTTTTT
>LKUH01000268.1 GCA_001412425.1 Candidatus Cloacimonas sp. SDB | reverse complement strand
AGTTTAAGACCGAAGCCTTAAACTTTTTTTGTTAAAAGTTAACTATTATGGTTGTATTCCAAAAACTACGATATCAAGGATCAGGTTCTCTTCACCAACCTCAACAGATCTATTGGGGTCGCCAGCCCATTCTTCACCATACCAGCCGTTTCCATTGGTAAATTTATAATAATATGTAGAATTGACTGCTACCTCAAGTGTGATCTCGTAAACCATATCTTCATCATCATCAGCAAGCATCATAAGATCTGAAGAAGGATCCCATACAGGCCAACCTTCACCCGCAGAATTATCTCCGAAATCTCCAGCAATGTGAACACCATTAGGATCGAGTGTCTCAGCAGACATATCTACCCTGAATGTAACATTTACATAACCAGCTGGTGGTTCTTCTTCATCGGGCTCTGTGGAAGCACTCATATCACAGGATGTGCAGGAAGTTATTCCCATTATGATAAAAGCGCTGAAAATAATCAATAACATTAGTTTTTTGATCATTTGTACCTCCTAATTAATTTACTGCATTGTTTTAATTAATTCTGAATTTTAATCTTCTGCAATATTGTTAATTAGAATAAATTTTGTCAAGAATGAAAAGTAACAGGTAGAAAGTGGAATTGCTGTATTTGTCTGAAGCAGGATTTCCAGGATATTGGCATGATATCCGGGATAGATCAATTTAAACTAGTATTATCATTACTGATGTTCATCAGCTTCTTATTGTGCAACGAACGACACGAACCTTAATTCCCTTTTAACTAGGTGAGTTAGTTTTGCTTATCCCCTCGTAGTTTTAGCGAAGACGGATTCTTTACTTCCAGTTTTAGTTTCAATTCCACGTTGGTCGCAGGCTTTACTGAAAGTAGCTACAGTACCAGCTTCCAGATCTTCAATAAACAATGACGGAGAGTATGACTTGGGAAGTTAGGAAGAAGCGGAGGACATCGATATGATGATGACGTTGGTTCATTGCTTATTCAGAACTTCCGGATTTACGATATGAGGTGGTTTTTCACCTTTAATAATGGCAATAGCATTTTCTGCTGCCAGCATTCCCATGGCGGTCCTGGATCCTGTAGTAGCACTGGCAATGTGGGGCAGAAGAACTGTATTGGGACACTCCTTTAAACCAGGATGCAGCTCAGGTTCATTGTAATAGACATCCAGACCGGCACCAGCGATCCAGCCTTCCTGCAATGCTTTAACAAGAGCAGTTTCATTCACTACCTTGCCTCGGGAAGTATTGATCAAATAGGCTGTCGATTGCATTGATCTGAGTTCTTTCTCCCCGATGAGTTCAGTGGTTTCCGGCAGCAGGGGAACGTGCAAAGTAACGAAATCGGCTGTTCTCAGGAGATCATTTAAAGGGACATATTCTGCTTTTAATTCCTTTTCGAGTGCTTCATTTCTCTTGTGATCATGATACAAGATCTTCAGCTTAAATCCGGTAGCACGATGCGCCACAGCAGAACCGATCCTGCCAGTTCCGATAATGCCCAGTGTTTTACCATAAATGTCTGCGCCCAGGAAAAGGAGGGGAGCCCAACCCTGGAATTTCCCGGCGCGGTTGTATTGATCAGCTTCCACCACTCTTCGGGTAACTGCCATGAGCAGAGCCCAGGTAAGATCAGCTGTAGCATCAGTCAGAACTCCCGGAGTATTGCAGACCGGTAATCCCAGTTCTGTTGCCGCTTCCACATCTATGTTATTAAAGCCAACAGCGTAATTAGAAATTCCTTTTAAACTGGGAGCGGAGCGCATCATTTCTGCATCAATAGTATCTGTAAGTAAGGGCAGTAAGATATCGCATTCCTGCATGCCCTGCCTGATCTCATCTCTGCTTAAAACCCTGTCTTCGGGATTAACTGAGACGTGGAAGAATTCCTCCAGTTTTTCCATTGCAGCTGAGGGCAGCTTCCTGGTAACAAAGATCTTAGGTTTCATTTCTAACTCCATTGTTAAATTTTGAAGTTAAATTAAATGTTGAAGTTCATACGTCCAGAAAATTCCGTTAAGATTAGAGGTTGACGGAAAGGGCGGGCAGGGAGTAGAAGGTAGAAAGTGAAAAGTGAAAAGTGAAAGGTGAAAAGGTAGAGGATTGAGTAGATAAGCAGGAAGGAGTTAAGATGATAAAACGGATGATGATTATTGCTACAGTATTGGTATTTTTTTGGGGATGTTCGCAACAACCCCAGCAGAAGCTGATCGGCAGCTGGGTGGTGGATTATACCGAGACCTTTAAGACCATTAAGAACAGTGAAGTCTGGAATGAACTGGATGAAATGGAAAGGGAAATGTTCCCTGATATTCTGGAAGAAATGACAGGCAGCATGACGATTACAATTAAAGAGAATGAAATGATCACCCAAATTGGAAATGAGTTGATCAATGTTGATTACCGGATTGAGTCAGAAAGTGGCAATGAAATTGTTACAATTGCTTACATAGAAGGTGATGAAGCGACCCTCACTTTCAGGATTTTGGAAAATAATCTGATGATGTTTACATCCGATAAGACTAACGATATGGATTTTCTGGTCTGGAAACGGGATCTGATGCACAAAATTTAAAAAATGTGTAGTTTTATAGGATATGATGTAGCTGTTCTGGGAGCAGTGGGGATTGATACGAATATTTACCTTCCCAATGGTGAAATTGATTTCAATGTTGAGGCAAATTTCAGTGAAAATTTGGATTATATAGGGCAGGCGGGAGGTTATGCCGCCCGAGCTTATAATAGTCTGGGTTGTAAAACTGCTTTTATCGGGTTCATTGGTAATGATCCTCTGGGAAATTTCATTAAAGAACAATTCAAGAAGGACGGAATTGATATTTCCGGTATGATGATCGATCCATTGGGTACAAAGCGCAGTATTAATTTCATGGACAGGAACGGCAACAGAAAGAATTTTTATGACGGCAAAGGATCTATGACGGTTGAACCAGAATTTATGAAATGCTCTGAAATTATTCAAAAAACCAGGTTCGCCCATGTCAATATTGTCAACTGGACGCGTTATCTTCTTCCCATGCTAAAGGATAGAGGTGTGATAATTGCCAGTGATTTACAGGATGTAGTTGATCCAGAAGATGAATATCGCTGCGATTATATCCAAAATTCTGATTATTTATTCTTTTCAGCGGTAAATTTCCCCGATCCGCAGGAATTGATACAATCCTTCCTGGAAAAAAATAACGATTTGAGGATCATCTGCGGTAGAGGTGGTGAGGGGTGTATTTATGCGGATAAGGATGGGAGAAAATATTTTCCGGCTGTAGAAATTAACCGTCCTGTAGTGGATACAAATGGAGCGGGTGACAGTCTGGCGGCGGGTTTCCTGAGCAGTTATCTGCTGGAGGGATATAGTATTGAAGATGCGATATTGCGGGGGCAGATAGCAGCGCGCTATTGTTGCAGCATTAAAGCCAATACAGATGACCTGATAAACAGGTTCCAATTAAATAAATATTTTGATCAATTAAGCAGTTGATTTTTGAGTTGGGGATAGCACAAAATTCTTGACTGCAAAAAGGTGTTTTTCTTTTTGGAACAGGTGTGGGGCATTAGCTCAGCTGGGAGAGCGCATGACTGGCAGTCATGAGGTCAGCGGTTCGATCCCGCTATGCTCCACCATTTTTTTCCATTTTTTAATATTTTTTACCTATAATACTTGTTTAGGTTTTTTCATAACCATTTTGCAGTTGGTGAAAGCCAAAGGTATAATTTGCATAACCATATCTCCCTGGGTGGAGAAATTGAAATTACCAAAAATTGGTCACCAGCTACTGATGAACTTGTAATAAATCCGACTGTGGCAATTAAATGGAATTTCTAAATTTGTAAATTATTTGCAAGGGGGAAGAGAATTCTTTTCCCCCTTTATTTTTTTTGTGTAACGAAAACCACCTGCTCTGCGGGTGGTTCCAAATAGCTTTAGCTTTGCACAAAAATCCTCCCCAGTTAAAATTGTAGTGTTCAGCTGCAAAATTAACTAAGGAGGAATAATT
>LKUH01000267.1 GCA_001412425.1 Candidatus Cloacimonas sp. SDB | reverse complement strand
CTGATAATTTGTATTTTTGGGGGGATGGGTGAAAAGTTGTTCTTGAGATAATTTTGAATTACGAATTATGTATAAGAAATAGAGAAGGATCGAAGAAGAAAGTCGAAAAGGATTTTTAATATAAATGTGTGATCAATACTCCGTATATTTCTTCGCATTACCCTTCGCTTGTTCCACCGGATATTTCTTGGCATTCTTAGTCATTTTCTCAGCAGCAGCCTGCAGGAGGTCAATATCCAGTTCATCACAGAGTCTTATCAGGTAAACGAATACATCTCCTATTTCGTCCTTCAATTCTGCCAGTTTTTCCGGGGGAAGCTCCCGGCTTTCCTCTTCTGTAAGCCATTGCAGATGTTCCATTATCTCGGCAACTTCCACATTGAGAGCCATTACCAGGTTTTTGGGGGAATGGAATTGTTCCCAGTCCCGTTCTTTGATAAATTGTCTGATCTTTTCGATAAGTTCCTGCATAAAGTTTCCTTTATCATTAATAAAATTATAGATGCTCTGGATGGTTTGAACTTAACCAGTTTATCGCCGCAGTTTTAAATTCTGTTACAAATTCAATAAGTTCTTTTACATCTGCCTCTGTAGCCGCTCCAGCCAGATCATATTCTAGAGTATTACGTTTCATTCTGCAACTGTTAAGATAATCCGCATCCCCGGAGACAGAGTTTCCCAGGATCAAGGTTTGTGAAGATAATGTTCTATAATGATTATCTCTGGATTCAGTCCGGTAACCCGAAGCACATAACAGGATCTTACATAGTTTAAGTGCTGCATTGTAGGCAATTCCAAACCGCCAGTCAGAAGAAAGTTCGCCATTTCCTGCATCTTTGATGTCTCACTTTACAATACTGAAGAGATTTGAAATCTCCTGTTTACTAGTCACATGAGGTTTCAGCCATCCGTTACTTAGCCAGTTCTGTAAAGTCATTCTCATCTCCTATCACCATTATTCTGGAAGACCTTAATACATTTTGGATAAAATGATCTCCTTCTTTTCTTTTTTTCAGGAATTCTTTCCTGCTTATTATATAAGGATTTATCTCCCTTTCCAGAGTATTGGTAGCATTCCCGAGCATACTACTTAATTTTCTTAGCCCAATATTCCCAATCACAAAAAGGTCAATATCACTTTCTACATTCTCACTGCCTTCGGCAATAGAACCGAAAATAAAGGCATATTCAATTTTTGCTTCTGACAAAACTTCCTTGAGGACATGGCTTAATCCTACTGTTTTCAATACTATCTCATGGATCCCGCGATAAAGCTGATGATTTTTATTACTGGAAAAATAATTACGATTCCCATCCACCCTTTTGATAATTAATCCCAGTTTTTCCAGTTTTTCAGCTTCTTTTCGTACCGTATCAATAGCCAGACCGGATCTGCGCTGGATCTCTCTTAGATGATATTCTCTGGAATTAATGCCGAACAAAATCCTGAAAAACTCAGTTCTTACCTTAGAATTCATAATTTCCTGCAGGATATTCACTACTTCTCCTTTGTACGATTCAGTCGTACAATTGTACGATTCAGTCGTACAATATATCCCGATAAGGTAAAAAGATGTCAATTGAAAAATTAGAACTTATCATCTACTTCCACTTTATTAGCTAATTTCTTTTCAAACAGTGCCAGTGCGAACTTCTGATGTGCTTTCACAGCTTCCTGGAATTTGTACCAGTGGGTATTCTGCTTATCTGTTTTCCAATAATACAGATTACCAGTAGATCTGATCCTCTTATTGTCCCGCCTGCCTTCTATCGGGTATTCGGCAGCAGCTTCTCTGAACCATGCATCAGCCTTATAAGGGGGAAGCCAGTCAAATTCCTGTTTGTAGTTCTGCAGTCTGAATCTGGCACCGAAATTAGAGCCTTTGTTCTCCGGACCCATCAGAGCAGAAAGATATCGCTTCAGGTAGGTCCAATTAGAAGAATTATCTGTTCTTTTCTCATCAAAAATGTAACGGCAGTATTTATTGAACAGTTTTTCAGCAGCTTCCAGAAAGCGTGTTTTATTGCTGAGTTCAGGCATTTTCAGCCGCGGATCTGTCCAGCAGTGGCTTATCCAGTCCGGTTTCTTACCGAACCTGGCATGCCCTATGGAGGGGATTATCCCCATGGTATTATTGAAGTTATCCCATTCACCGGTGAAGTTCTGATGTGACCAGGTATCAGCGAAACTGTGAGAAGCGATCCCGATGCGGTACAGCTGGTGCCGGTCAGTCTGGAAAGCTTCATGTAAAATTATATTAGCATTAGGGTTATCAGGCGTTGTTGTAAGGTAGTTGATCTCACCATCTTTCCGTATTGCAGAAATAACTTCCGGATCACCGGGAATGAAATGAAAAATTGAATAGATACGCCATAATGTCCTACGGGGGTTCAGGATGTTCATCGTCTGGCTGATATAGTTTCTATAAAGCTCACCGGTCGTTATATCCTGTATGCGGCAGATGCGGCTGTTATCATCAACCTGCTGGCAGGCGCAGGCAATGATCTTCGCTTCTTCCTCGCTGAAGCCAGCTCTTTTTGCAATTAACCCGGTAAGATAATAGTGGAATTCAAGGTTCATAACTTTTCCTTTTCAAATATACAATCAAAAACCTGTGATTCTTTCCTAAATCTATTTCCCCGCAGTATCTTGTAGCTTTCGTCCCGTTTCTGAAGGAAGGAATTGAAA
>LKUH01000266.1 GCA_001412425.1 Candidatus Cloacimonas sp. SDB | reverse complement strand
TGCACAAAGTCTTCGCAGGCTCAAACTTTCGTGCAGTTCCCGTTATAAGTAATTTATTGTATGGAACAATAATTTATGATAATTTTATCTGAAGATATATTACTTAAGAATAGGGTTAAGTATCTTAATATTTAAATAAATAAGCGGAAGAGAGTGCAGAAATAATGATCGCTTGCCAGCATTATCGTTATCGTCTACAACACTCTCCCAAGTACATAATATTGAATTCTACTAGCACCTCAAACAGTTTATTCGCTCTCTTCCTAAATCTAAATACGGGAGGATATTATGCGTATATTCGAAAGTGGATTTACTTAATTGCTCAATTATCAGCTTTGTCACAAAATAATAAAAAAGGAGACAAGAAGATGTATGAATATAGAAATCGAATAATGAGATTTTTATTAATTGTCTTTATTCTTTCAACAACATATGCAATATTTGCTGATTGCCGTATGTTAGTTATCATGGGTAAGGATGACAACACATTATCAGGCTCATTGAGACTGAAACTAGATGCTGCTCTTGATGAATTAGGAAATCAGAGTATATATAATCCAGATGGATGGGGATTGTTATATTACGACCTAGATGGTTACCTTGTTGACCAGGTTTGGAGAAGTGATGAACAGGCATCAGAATCTTCTGATTACACATATGCTTGCGATTATCTTGAAAATGCTTCTAATGCTCATTTAGTTATGGGGCATGTAAGAAATGCAACCACTGGAGATACAGACATTGACGATCCACATCCTTTTATCTTTAATCAAAATGATATTGATTTTACTTTTGCCCATAATGGCACAGTTGATAAAGATGATGTTAGAGATCTGATAGAAGATGCTGATGATGTTTTACCTGAAGAATGGCTTGAGACGCATCCACCAGACACACATGGAAATGGTGATTGGCACGAACAGGAGGTTTGGGATGACCATGTTATAGATTCTGAGATTTATTTCCTCTGGTTAATGCTGAATATCCATTTAGAGAATTTCAACATACTTGAAGGAATGAGAGCAGCGTTGTCACAAATGGATCCACTTTCTACTGGAGAAAATAGAAACTTTGTATTCTCCGATGGTGTTGATATTTATGCATATAGAAATTCCTCAGATAATGATCATGATCTTGAATATAAATGGAACGAAGGGGATGCATATTGGATCGTAATGAGTGATCTTAATGATCTTGCTACTCCTGGAGATCCTCAAAATATTCCTGATGATGGTTTACTATATTTATCGCCAACCGGTAAAAGCGTTATGTTTCATGGATTTTCTTATCCAAACATGCATCATTGTAGAACTCTTCATGAAGGTTGTAACTGGGAATCATTTCCTGTTTTCCCAACTGACACAAATGATGGACCTACAATTCTAGATGATCTAACGAGTTACGGAATCACTGAAGTTGAAGCACGATCATTTACTGCAGATTACACTAATAACCAGTGGTCACCCTCTGCCTTTGATATCAATGACACTCAATTATTTAAAATCTCAATGACTAATGATACGCCGGATATAACTGATTATTATTATTGCTTTTATACGGAAGGCTTACTGCGAGATTCAACTTTACCAAATGTATCTGATATTGAAGCCTATGAAACTTACTGGATTGGTTATAATTTACTGCCTTCCCAAAGAATTGATGAAGCATTTGGTGAATATTGGGATGATGTGCGTTTTGTTCGGGCGGAAAACTGGAATTATTCCCCACAGGTTCGAGGATTCGATCCAGAACCTCCCATCTGGTCTCCTGTAGGTAAATATCTGGAGTTTGGAAAAGGGTACGAAGTATCCTTTAATTGTGATATTACTGATTTTACTTGGAACTATCGTCACTATTTCCCATTTGATCCGAGAAGACAAAAAGAAGCTGAATTATTTACTTTTAACGATGATTCTGACTATTTCTCCATTGATGTATTAGATAATAACTTCAGGGAAGAAATATTAGAAATTGGAGTTATTCAGGATGGACAATGCATCGGAGCAACGAGAGTAATAAGTTTACCTGTACAAATTCTTACTTATCCTGATCAGGAGGGAGGCGAACTAACTTTTGAAGTATATACAGGTGAACGTTCATCAAAAATTGTAACTTCTTACGATTATTTTAACCTTGAAAATGGGAACATAGAAAATGGCGTTATTAATCCTAATAATTTTGACTATGCTATTGTTAGATTTAATGAACTATGCGATAATGAAACTCCAGTTGGTTCATTAATAAATCTTACTAATTATCCTAATCCGTTCAATCCCATAACGACCATTTCTTTCAATCTTACAGCCGAAGAAGCTAGAAATGCTAATCTAACAATATACAATCTTAAGGGACAGAAAGTTAAGATGTTACCAATCTCTTCATTAAATCAATCTTCTCAATCAGTCATCTGGGATGGTACAGATTCTGAAGGTTCTTCTGTTCCCTCAGGTGTTTATTTCTACAAACTTAAAACGACAGAAAGGGAAATCACTAAACGTATGATCCTGATGAAATAAGATTATAGGAGTTGCAGCAATTTTAGCTGCAACTCCTGGTTTTTTTTGACAGAAATTTTTATGCTTACTTTTTTGTATATGGGGTTACTCTATGAAAAATATAATCATAATCGTATTTTTGATTTTGAGCCATTATCTGGTATTTTCCACAATAATAGAAGTTGATATCAACGGCAGTACACTTTTCGATGAAATTCAAACAGCAATAGATGCATCTGTAAACGGAGATACGATACTGGTTCATCCTGGTATTTATGTTGAGAATGTTGATTTTACTGAAAAGAGCATAACAATAGCTAGTTTTGAAATGTTTACCGGAGATTCAACATATATTGACTCAACAGTTATTGATGGTAATCAAACTGGTAGCTGTGTGTTAATATCCTACGTAGAAGAAGGTTATCTACAAGGATTTTCACTTCGCAATGGTAGTGGTTCAACTTATTTATCAAGTACCCCCGTTGGAGGTGGAGTACTTATACGAAATTCTATAGTGACCATTAGTAGTTGTAATATCTATAATAATACTGCATCAGCTGGAGGTGGAATTTACGTTAATGAAGCTGAACTGTTTTTATCTAATACTAGTATTTATAATAATCATGCCTTCCATTCGGCTGGTGGTATTTTCATAGTAAATAACACAAACATAGTATTTAATTCTGAATATTTGAATAATATATATTTGAATACTTCATTCAGAGGAAATGATTTCTGGATAATTGAAGATGAAGTTGATATAATTTTGAATCAATTTACAGTATTAGAACCAGACAACTTCTTTATCGGATCTTATGAATCAAGTTATACCTTCTCTTGTTTATCGGCAGTGATAGAACCTGTAGCTGCAGATTTGTATGTAAGTTCCAGCGGAGATGACAATAACAGCGGACTGTCTGAATCCGAGCCATTGCAAACCATGGCATTGGCTCTTATTATGATAGATGCTGATAGTCTCAATCCTAAAACAATACATGTAGCTGATGGAGTTTACTCCCCACTTACAACTTATGAGAAATTTCCCTTAAACCTAAGAAGCTATGTAGAAATTATTGGTGAAAGTGAAGAAAATACCATAATTGAAGGTGAAAATCAACAATCCTCCATCATGGGTGGTTGGAATAGTGAACAAGGAGTTGTAATTAAGAATTTTACGGTTCAGAATGTTAAAATTGGATTCGGTGACTGGAGCCCCTTTCCATTTTTCTTCACTTCTCCTGGAGACGAGATTGTGGGTTTTTCAGTGAGGATGGAGAATATTACCATCAGTAATGTATCACAATATGAAGCAGACAATCACTGTAATTGCATAACCATAGCTCAAGGTGATGAAGTAATTTTAAAAAATATAACATTAACAGATAGTGAATGCCATCGCGCCCTCTTCATCTCCGGTGATAATGTCTATGGAGAGAATATAAAAATCTCCAATATACAAGGAGTTAATGAAGAGTGTGTTGGCGGAGCAATGGTAATAACCAATTATATTCAGACGGAAGGTGAGATTAACAGATTCATCAATCTGGATATCTCCAGTAATGAAGATATCATGTATGAATGGAATACTTCTTCAGCAATTCTTATTGGTAATAGTAATAATGCGATTATATCAAATGCTACTATTGTAGACAATACATGTCATCCCAACCATGGCGGAGCTATTACTGTGGAAGGAGCTTCTCTTACCTTAATTAACTCAATTGTGCATAATAACTCTCCCTATCCTGTTCAACTTCGTGAGGATCTTACTTATGGCAGTGCATTCTTTACCGTAGAAAACTGCCTTTTTACTGAAGGTGATGAAAACATAATGACCTCTGGAGATTGTGTTATTAACTGGTTAGATGGTAACATAAGCGGTGATCCTTTGTTCACTTATAACCAATTTAATCCATATTTTCTTCAAGCAGACTCTCCCTGTATTGATGCAGGCACAACGTCATTGCAGCAATATTTTGGAGAGAATTATGAAATTCCACAGTACGACATTACAGGAAATCCCAGGATTTATGGTGATACTATTGATTTGGGTTGTTATGAATGGCAGGGTGTAGACACTGAAGATACTCAAATTGAGAGTATAAATTATAGTATCTGTAATTATCCGAATCCGTTCAATCCCATAACGACCATTTCATTCAATCTTACAGCCGAAGAAGCCAGAAATGCTAATCTATCAGTATACAATCTTAAAGGACAAAAGGTTAAGGTTTTACCGATCTCTTTATCAGAACAATCTACCCAATCAGTTATCTGGGATGGTACTAATTCTGAAGGTTCTTCTGTTCCTTCAGGTGTTTATTTCTATCAGCTGAAAACAGATGAGAATGTACTCAAAGGAAAATGTGTTTTACTTAAATAAATTACTTATAACTCTGCACCAAGTTTTCGCAAGCTCAAA
>LKUH01000265.1 GCA_001412425.1 Candidatus Cloacimonas sp. SDB | reverse complement strand
AAACCTTGAAAAAATTTAAGGGTTTTGAGCTTAATGTAAGAATAATAATTATATTTATTCTGTTATTAACTCATAATTACCTTATTTTACTTAAAATAAGGGGGTACTATCCCCTTAACAGGCCTTTAATTCTCTGACTAAACCTGGTACTCCCAGGAGAGTGATCATCCGAACAAGATTAAAGCAGGTACCAATAATAGAGCCCTCGGCTTTTACTCCTTTTAGGCCTCTTAGGAGGAAGGAATCAAACTTTAGATTATGTTTGATATGTCCGAAGGGAAGTTCAACTTTCTCTTTTCTGAGTTGGTAAATCTCCTGGGAAGAAGGTTCATGATATTGGGCCTCTAACTTTTGCCTGACCTCTTCCTTTAGGAGACGGCTGATGGTCCTTCCGGTAGGAGAGGTGGTACAGATACCGTAATGAGGGCAGCAAAGACAGGTTTTCTTATCGGCAATTTTATATACTTTATTATTTCCTTTATTAAGGCGGTAGGGAGTTAGCCTATGTCCTTTCGGACAGAGGTAATAATCATCTTGATAAGTAAAACGTTCTTTGGCAAATAAAGAAGGTTTCTTTCTCAAGGCTTGTCTTTGAGAAGGGACAATGACCTTGATCCCTTGTTTATCTATTTTCTCTAACTGGTCAGTTGAGGCATAACCACAATCAGCTACTGCTATCTCGCACTTTTTACCCAAGGTCTGGTTAGCTTTATTAATCTGAGGAGCAAACTGATTGAGGTCATTGGTCTCACTTACCACATCGACAGATAAGATGAGACCTTTCTTTTTATCTACTGTACTCTGGAAGTTAAAGCCGGCATAAAAGTTTTTCCCTTTTTTTATGCTGGTACACTCAGGGTCGGTGGTATTAAAGGATCCTTCTTCTTTTAATTCTTGCAGGATACCTTTAATCTTGGCTTTTAGGGTCTTTTGGTCTTTTAGCTCTTCATCCATGGTGACCAAGGAACCTTGTTCGGCCTCATCGATAGTATCACATTGGGTGAGGATGTAAGAGATACGCTCATCGATATGCTCTAGAGCTTTTTGGGCCTTTTCCCTGGTCCAGGTTTTATTGATGGAGGCATTGGCTCTTATCTTGGTACCATCAACAAAGAGGGTGTTACCTTCGATAAGGTTTAACTTGATACATATTTGGGCACACTGTTTTAAGACATTAGCCAGAGCCTCTTTATTCTTTCTCCGGAATTCGGCTATAGTCTTATGGTCTGGCTTTAGGCCAGAGGTAAGCCAGATAAAGGAGAGGTTGTGATGGGTTGCTCTCTCTAACTTTCGGGAGCTGCGGATACCGTAGGAGTATCCGTAGACTAAGAGTTTTAACATAGCCTTAGGATGATATTCGGAGTTACCTACTTTATTAGCATCAAGGGTAATTCCCAAGTCTTTAAAATCGAGTGCCCCTATGAAGGCATCATAGGCACGTACCGGATCATCAGGGGCAATATAGTCTTCCATGCTTTCCGGGAAGAGATTTATTTGATTACGATTACCATAACGATAAGCCATAATAGATTTTCCTTTCTTGGTTGATTATTATTCTAACATTATAGCATAAAAATGGCTAAAAGTCTTGTAAAATAAGGGTTTTATTTGATTTTTATTAATATATTTTAATTCGTTAATTGTACGCGAAAGAGGCAATTGTGACACAGCCTC
>LKUH01000264.1 GCA_001412425.1 Candidatus Cloacimonas sp. SDB | reverse complement strand
ATTCCTGAAAGGGAATTGATTCTAAAAAAATCTTTTCCCGTAAGAGTATGAAGATAATGGGTTATGCATCTTAAAGCAGACCCGCAATTTTCTGCTTCGGAACCATCAGCGTTGAAAATTCTCATAAAAACATCATTATTAGTGTCTGGTAAAAGAAGGACAATTCCATCGCTGCCAATACCAATATGCCGGGCACTGAGTTTTACTGCCAATTCACTGAAATTCAAATCGGGAATTGAGTTGTTAATAAAATCGAAAAAGATGTAATCATTTCCCTGAGCCTGCATCTTAAAGAATTTCAGGTTCATGTTCCATCCAATTCCAGGATCTGTTCAAAAATCTCATTAAAATTATACATTCCCTTTTTATTTCTGATCCATTGAGCCGCTTTTAACGCTCCAATAGCGAGTCCATCCCTATTTCTGGAACTATGTTTGATCTCTATTGAATCTGCAATCGAATCAAATCCGATAATATGATCACCTGGTATATTACCAGCTCTTATACTGGCAAAGTGTAACTCGTCAGGATTAATTTTTCTTCTGATTCTATCAAATTGACAAATTTGCTTGGAATCCAGGTTTTTCAATAAAATATCAGATAGAATAACGGCAGTTCCGGAAGGGCTGTCAATTTTTTTATTGTGATGTTTTTCCACTCCCCAGGCGTCGTATTCACTTGCTTTATTCATCAGTCGTGATAGGTGCTCGGTCAAGTTGAAAAAGAGATTCATGCCCAAAGAAAAATTAGCTCCGTAAACCAATCCTATCTCATACTTCCTGACAATGGCGGTAACTTCCGGCAGCTTATCTGACCAGCCGGTTGTACCGACAACGATGTTTTTTTTCAGTTGGGCAATTTTTTTAATATTTTCTATCACCGCAGACGGATTGGTGAATTCGATACAAACTTCCGCATTTTGAAGATATTGTTCACTTATCTTATTATTCAGAAGAGGATCAATAATTGCAGTGACTTCTGCATTATATTCGGGGGCAAGTTTCTGCAGGAGTTTACCCATCTGGCCGTAACCGACCAAAGCAATTTTATTCATAGAGCTCCAAATCAATTCCTGGAATATTCCAGAATAATTTCTTTAACCCAGGCAACTCCCTGTTTCAGGTCATCAACCAGAATCCATTCTTTCACTGTGTGAACTTCATTCATACCGCTTCCCGCTATTGCCGTGGAGATATTTTTTTCGTTAAAGATATTGGCATCACTTCCACCACCACCAATTGTAACATAGTCAGATAGTTTAAGATTTTTCGCAGCTTTTTTAGCGATTTGCACGACCGGAGAATTTTCAGCCAATTTGAAATTTTTATAGGCTTGTTCACAGACAACATCAACGGAAGCTTGAAAATCATTTTTTTTGTGTAAGGCAACTTTAACATTCATAACATTAATCATCTGATCACAGATTTCTTTTAATTTGGCATGATTGTGGCTTCTTACTTCGGCTTTGATCACAACTTCATTTGGCACAATATTGGTAGCGTTGCCACCCTTTATGGTACCAATATTACAGGTGGTTTCCTGGTCAATCCTGCCGGAAGGCATGTCTTTAATAGCTTCAGCAGCTATTTTTATGGCATTTACACCGTCTTCGGGATTTACTCCGGCATGTGCTTCTTTACCATGAATAGTGAATTTAAGATTGTTTTGAGCAGGGGCACCTATTGTAAGGGAGCCAATTTTATGAGAATCAAGAGCATAGCCCAGCTTCGATTTGATCAGAGAATAATCGCAATATTTTGCACCTTGTAATCCGGTTTCTTCCGAAACGGTGAAAAGTACTTCGACAGGCGCGATATCCTGTCCTTCTTCCTTTAATTCTTTTAAAGCGTACATGATCTCTGCAATACCCGATTTATCGTCAGCCCCCAGAATAGTTGTTCCGTCTGACACTATTTTATTGCCTTTTATAATGGGTTTAATCCCTTTTCCAGGTGTAACGGTATCCATATGTGCACAGAAGAGGATGGGAGGCTTATCAATTTTACCAGGCAGAAATCCGTACAGGTTCCCCGAATTACTTGTGAAATTCTGATTAGCATTATCAATAATTGTTTCAATACCTAAATCTTTTAGGTCTGCAGAAAGTTTTACAGCCATGTCTTTTTCGCAGGAAGATTCACTGTCAATTCTTACCAGATCCATAAAATATTCAATTACATTACTTTTCATCGATAATTCCTTAATTTTTTCTTAAGATCGATAATAATTACTTATATTCTGTCAACAGGAAAAATTGATAGACAGGAATTTTTACAATGACAATTTTGAAGTTGATGTAGGAGAGGAAAGTGAAAAAAATAATACTGCTGATCTCAATGATAACAATAATTGGTTGTTCAGCCGGGAAAATATATGAAACTGAGGGTGGAACCAAGATCTCTCATAAGAAATACGGCAATTCAGCTGTTAACAATAAGCCCCGGATTGAAAGCAAGGGTAAAGTATTATATATGTTAACTTCTTATTATGGATCAGAATTTCAGGGCAGACAGACTTCCAATGGGGAGATTTTTGATATGTATAAATTAACCTGTGCCCACAAAACGCTTCCCTTTAATACCAATTTAAAAGTAACTAATGAAGACAACGGCAAATATGTTATTGTCCGCGTGAACGACCGAGGACCTTTTATTTACGGCAGAGACCTTGATCTTTCTTATGTTGCTGCCCAGAAGATAGATCTTATCGCGGAAGGCGTCAAAGAACTTAAGGTTGAAATTCTGAATGATTGAAGATCAAATCAGGTACAGTCTTGAAGTTGAGAAAGCTCTGGCTGAAAAGAAACCTGTACTGGCTTTAGAGTCAACGATCATATCTCACGGCATGCCTTATCCTGAAAATCTACAGGTGGCAGAAGAGCTGGAAAAAATTGCCACCGAAAATGGTGTTGTTCCGGCAACCGTCTGTTTAATGGATGGGTTTATTAAAATTGGTCTTAATAAAAGTGATTTACTCCGTCTGGCAAGAGAAAAGGGTGTGAGAAAGGTTTCACGCAGAGATGTTGCTTCAGTTCTGGTAAAAAAGGAAATGGGCGCGACAACAGTAGCGGCGACTATGATGTTGTCTGAACTTGCGGGAATAAAAGTGTTTGCAACCGGTGGAATTGGCGGAGTACACAGAGGATTAGAAACCCGATTTGATATTTCTGCTGACTTACTGGAATTTACCAGAACGCCTGTGGTAGTTGTTTCAGCAGGGGCAAAAGCCATATTGGATCTTAAAGGAACATTAGAATATCTGGAAACTATGAGCGTTCCGGTGCTGGGATTTAAAACTTCCACTTTCCCAGCTTTTTATTCCCGGGATTCTGGTATCAGGATTTCCCAAATCGAAACTGAAAAGGAGATCGTTGAAATCTACAAGCAGAATTTAAGACTGGGATTTCGGACAGGAATTCTGGTTGCGAATCCTGTTCCAGAAAAAGACGAGATTCCCTTTCAGGAAATGAACAAGTTTATTGAAACAGCTTTACTGGCAGCAGAAGAACAAGGTATTACAGGGCAGGCTGTTACGCCTTTTTTGTTAAGGAAAATTGTTGAAATC
Organism: Candidatus Cloacimonas sp. SDB; assembly: GCA_001412425.1. Classification (GTDB taxonomy): domain Bacteria; phylum Cloacimonadota; class Cloacimonadia; order Cloacimonadales; family TCS61; genus SDB. Next base: position 15,818 of record LKUH01000264.1, on the reverse strand, counting down.
AGCCAGGGAAGATCGCTGAAAGCTAATATAGCACTGGTTAAAAACAATGTTGCCTTAGGCTCAAGAATCGCCAAAGCTTTTTAGACTAACGAACAGTTAGATCCTGCAGATTTCAAATACCTTTTTTATTCCACAATTTTGCCACGATATCATTCAGGGGTGAGATTATTGTTTCCAGCATGGGGAAATCTATTGTCTGCTCGCTGTCACAAACGGTAGTATCAGGTGAAAAATGGGTCTCTATCATCAGGCCATCGGCACCGGCAGCCATAGCAGCCCAGCTGAGTGACTTAATCATATCACGTCGCCCCGAGCTGTGGGAAGGATCAATCAGTACGGGTAGATTTGATAGTGATCTGACAGCGGGAATGGCGGAAATATCCAGGGTGTTGCGGGTAAAATTTTCAAAAGTTCTAATCCCTCTTTCACATAGAATAACTTGAGAATTTCCTGCTGCAATAATATGTTCGGCAGCAAACAGCCATTCCTCGATAGTGCTGCTCATGCCACGTTTCAGAATTACGGGGTTATCAATTTCACCCAGTCTTTTTAACAACCGGTAATTATGCATATTTCGGGTTCCTACCTGTAAGATGTCAATATTATTGGATACTGTCTCAACATCTTCCGGTGCAATAACTTCCGATACAGATATCATACCGGTTTCTGCACTTACACGACGCATGTATTCCAGTCCTTTTTGGCCCAATCCTTGAAATTTGTAGGGAGAAGTTCTCATTTTATAGGCACCACCTCTGAAGAATTTAATGCCTAATTTTTTAAGTTTATTAACTATTGTTAAGAGATCGTCATAATTTTCAATAGTACAAGGACCTGCAATCAGGGTGAAATTATTTCTGCTGATAACCTGATTTTTAATTTTTATTTCGAAATTTTCTGGAATACTGCTTTTAAAATCCTTCATTTTTCTTCTCCGCAAATTCGTGAGAACGTTCTTCCAGTTCAAGAAGTTCTGTATTATTCAGTTTAAGAATACCAAACTGGAAACCTTTATCACTTATATAAAATTCTTCTGCATTAAAATATGACAAGATCTCGTTAACGATCATTGTTCCGGTGGCAATAATATGAGAGCTGGCAGGATCAAAGGGAATAAGTCTGACTAACTGTTTGTTGTTAAGTCGAATAATTTTTCTGTATAAAAGAGATAATTCTGTTGCTGAGATTAAAGTTCTGTGCACAAACTTGCTGTCGTAATCTTTAAGTTCATGTTTCACTACTGCCAAGCTTGTTACAGTGCCGCCTATACCTACCAGTGGCAAATTTTTCTTTTGGCAGGGCAGTTCCTGAAGTAATTTACGGGTTTGTGATTCTTTGTCGAGCGTGTTACTGCCAAAACTGTTTTGAAGCCTTCTTATACCCAGGTTTAGTGATAAGAATCTTTTAATCTGCCGGTTTTCGATATAGGTAAATTCTGTGCTTCCACCTCCGATATCGAAAAGAATAAATTCTTTTAAATGCGGAAATTCGTCAATATTCGCCAGTCCATTCAGATAGGCTTCATCATTTCCGGATATGATCAGATATCTCAGTTTGTATTTTTTCCATAACCAGCTGCTGATCAGCTCAATATTATTTGCATCTCTGGAACAGCTGGTTCCGATTACGATTATATTATCCGTAAAAAATCTGGAATAAGAGATAAAATCGCCTAAGATATTTTTTGTGCGGCGGATAGCGCTTTGGGTAAGGGTCCGATCTTTCATGTTCTTACCGAGAGCTGAAGTACTTGATTTACTTTCGACAATTTCAAACTTATCTCTCTGTTTTTCTGCCAGCAGCAAGAGGATGTTATTTGTTCCCACATCAATGATGGAAAGTTTTAAATTCTTATCTGGAAATCTCATTATGTTAATACTGGTAGATGGTTCTGATGTTTTCTGCCTGCCAGCCTTTATCTTTAATTTCCTTTAATTCAAACTCAAATATCTGTTCTCGATTGGGAAGCGTTTTAAGGTCAAAATTATCCGGAAACTGGGAGCTGTGGGCAAAGGCAGTACCATAGGGCGATGATGATTTACGTGAGTCTGTGATCCACAGGCCACCGCGAATGTTCTTCATAAAGCGCATGAACCCGTAGCTTTTTTTGGGGTAGTAGGAATAGCAAACACCTCTGGCAATTTTCACTCCGTTTTCAAGCGGTTGGTCCTGGGCGATAAGATCGGGTACCAGATAGCCGGAAGTAAAGACATCAGCTTCATTTCTTAAAATGTGAGAAACATTCTTAAAAGCCAGAACCTCTACCCGGCAACCTTTGTTCTGAAGAGCTCTTACAACCTGAACGAAATCTCCATCACCGGAAACAAGCAGGACATAATCCAGCCTTTCTGACTGCATCAGGGTATCTACTGCCATATCCAGATCGGCATTTGCTTTACCAAATCTATTTCCCTGTTCATCTATGAACCACCTGACGTGTTTTACGATAACTTTAAAACCAAAATCACGTAACACGGAATGGAAGCTATTAGCTTTATCTTTATATTCAGAGTTTTTCTTAGCCATCTCCTCGTCATAGGCAACATAGGCGTTCAACCTTATTGCTACTCCATCATTGCGGCAGGCAAATTCTCTCAAAACATCATACTGCATGCCAAATCCACCATTTTGAGCAATATTGGAAACATCAACATATACCCCTACTTTTAATTGACCATTTCTATCCATAATACCTCCAGAATTCTTACAATTTAGTTTCTAAACCAAAATGAACTATTCCGTCAAGCGGATTCCTGAATTTTCCATTTTCATATCCGATTCCATAATCAATGCCCAGCAAACCCAGTCTAGTCTTCAGCCGAAGGCCAAAACCAAGACTGAAAAGTTTTCCTATATCAGTTTGATCATTTCGAACAAATCCGTAATCGAAAAAGATAAAAGCTCTGGAATTATAGGAGAGCAGATACCTGTATTCCAGATTTGTCCAGAGGATCAGTTGTCCCTGAAACTGGTCTTGATTATAGCCCCGTAAATTTTTAATACCGCCCAGTCTGAATAATTCATAATCCTGTAAGCTCTTATTCTCTACAACTCTCAGGTTAAAGCCAATGGCGATCACATTTTTCCTGATAGGATTAAGATAAGTCTGCCAGAATAATTCAGAACCCTGCCTTGTATCCTTCGCTTCTTTATTTCTAAAAAAAGTATTGTACAATCCCAACCTGATTTTATTACCTGTAAGAGGATTAATCTCGTAAAAATGGCTGGAATATTCCCAGAAGATACCAGTAGTTGTGATATCATTTTTGGAAATAAGTTCCGGGCGGCGACTTCCTGGATAAATAGTGTTATGTGCAATATTAAACCCGTATTTACTGTTAATTCCATAGTAAAAGATCTCGCTGACTATTTCGGATCTGATGTAGGTTGAATCGACTTCTTCTCTGCTGATGGAAAAATCCCCACTCAGAGGAATCTGCCAGGGTCCTGATTCATGGTAAGCGAGTTTTATGTAACTCCTATCCGAATTCAGTTTCTGCCAGGTTAAGCCCAGGGATCGATCGGTGCCGAAAAGATTCAAAAAATCCAGATTCAGGAAACCGGTTATTTTATTTTCACCTTTCTGATTGTTATTATAACCGAGGATACCAGAAAAATAGGTCATTTTATCTTCTTCGATATCGATCAAAATTTTTTCATTATCCAGAGGAACGATTTGGCAGTTTCTGATATAGGATTTTTTTAAAATAAGTTTCTCTGCCTGCTGCAGAATTTTTGGTGTTATAGTTTTGTAATTTGTCAGTTGAGATATCTTCAATAAGGAATTTTCACTGCTGTTCTTATTTCCTTTAAAGAGGAATTCTTTCGGATTGGAAAATCTGCCTTCAACAATTTTAAGATAGGCAATAATCTGTGCGTCTTCAGATCTGATACTATCGATCTGTACTTGCGCGAACAGAAAGCCGGAGTCATTATAAAATTCAACCAGCTCGGTAATTTTAACCGGTAGAGTTGAAATGAGAATATTTCCGGTAGAAATGTAATTTCTGAGCTTATCTTCACTTATATAATTATTGCCCCTAATAGCCAGGCTGTCAATGATCAATTCCTCAGTTTCTTCTATGCGGAATATAATTTTAACTGTTTCATGAGTTAATATTTCAACTTCCGGAACATGAATTTTGAAATTATAGATTTGTGCATTCACATAAATATTCTGAATAATTTCTATATCGCGGTCTAAATTTGACTGCAGGAATGCTTTGCCGGTTTTGGAAGTAATATTGCTTTTCAGAAAGTTATCAGATATCTGTTGATTTCCCTCAAAAATAATTTCCTGAATTATAACTTCAGAGCAGAGGGCGGTAATGAGGAATATGAAGAAGGTTAAAAAAAAAAATCGTAGATCAGACATATTGTTTGATAACAGAAATCAGTGTTTTCACCAGGTCTTTTTCCGGGACTTTTCTGATGATCTCGCCTTTGCGGAATATCAATCCTTCATGTTTTCCGCCGGCAATACCGAAATCAGCTTCTCTTGCTTCTCCCGGTCCATTCACCACGCAGCCCATTACAGCGATGGTCAGGTTTTTATCAGCATAAGCTTCCAGAGCTTCTTCAACTTCCTGAGTGATGGAAATAAGATCGATCTCTGTTCTGCCGCAGGTAGGGCAGGAGATAATCTGCAGCCCTTTTCTTAACCCCAGTGATTTTAAAATTTCCTTAGCTACGATCACCTCTTTTACCGGATCAGCTGTTAAAGAAACCCGTATTGTGTCACCAATTCCTTCCGCTAAAAGAATACCAATTCCTAGGGCAGATTTTATAGTACCTCTGAATTCACTTCCCGCTTCTGTAATACCCAGATGCAGAGGATAATCCACCTTGCTGCTGAGCAGCCTGTAAGAATCCAGTGTTAAAGGTATTGATGAAGTTTTTACCGAAATTTTCAGGTTATGGAAGTTTAATTTTTCCAGAAGGACTACATGCTCCAGCGCGCTTTCGACTATTCCTTGAACAGATACTCCGTATTTACGGATTATTTTCTTGCTGAGCGAGCCACTGTTAACGCCTATCCGGATCGGAATATTTTTTGCCTCAGCCACTTCCACGATTTGCCGGACTTTGTCTGCACTGCCGATATTTCCCGGATTTAGCCTTAATCCGTCTATGCCGTTGTTCAAAGCACTTAGAGCTAATTTGTAATCGAAATGTATGTCAGCAATCAAAGGAATATCTACATGCTGTTTATAGTATTTGATAGTTTCGGCAGATTCCAGATCCGGTATTGCCAGACGAACAATTTTGCATCCGGCAATTTGCAGTTTGCGGATTTGAGACAAAGTGTTTTCTCTGTCGCGCGTATCGGTATTTGTCATGGATTGAATGCTAATCGGATTATTTCCTCCGATCAAGATATTACCCACTTTAATAACCCGTGTCGGTTTTCTCAGAATCATCTTATCTCCAAAGCTAAATTACAAATTCTTAAAGGATTGACATAATTTTTGGTCAAGCTTAATTTTACTTGCTTTATTTGTGGATAATACGGAAGAGAGCGGTTATTCTCTTGTGGATCATAAACCGAATTTCTACTATTATCCTGTTTAGCTGGATTATGGGAAGCAGACTGCAAGAGGAGATTTAATATGTTTGAGTTAAAAGACAGGCACATTATTCGTTTGAGCTGGGTAATTTTCAGTATATTTTTACTGATCCTGTTGATTAATCTTGGCATAATTAGTTCAAAAGGGATCACAACCCGGTCCTTACCCTTTACTTTACGGGAAGGCAAAATTGAAAAAATTAGAAATGAAAATTATAAAGATATATTTAATGACAAAATTGTCACACATGTCGATACATTAAAGGTATTTAATACTATTGAAGAAGGGGAGAAGGAGTTTGATTCTTCGTCTTTGAGAATAAATCTGGATAAAGGGGCGGAAAATCTGGATCTGATCCAGAATTTACTATATCCTCAGATAATTAAGGGCAGAAGCACCATTCAGGTTACGTTGAGAGATACTCTATCCGATGAGGTAAGTCATCATCAGGTTGAGACTTCCAGTATAATTGACCTGATCAAACTTATGGAAATACTAGTTTATGTCTTTCTGATGTTTTTTGCTTTATCCAATTCCTACATTTTGATCAAATACAGCAAATCTAAGGAAAATCTTCTGATTGTGATGTTTCTACTGCTTCTTTTTACACCTTCGGCATCGGCCTTATTAAATACTTCTATGATTGATATCTGGAAAATGCTGATCTCTCCTTTCTGGGGTATATTCTTCTATCATTTTATCATAGTAAAAACCGGAATATCCAAAAAGATCGGGAAGGTTTACATAATTACAGCAATTTTTTTACTAATACAATTTATTTTAAATAAAATTGGCTGGGGAATAGCTTTGCAGAATGTCTGGTCCTGCTTCTGGCTTATTAAGGGATTTCTTCTGTTAAGAAAGGAGTACCTTAAAAGCAGGCAGATTGGTTTGAAGAGGCTTTTATCCGCTTTCAGTGGTATTGGTATATCATTGGGTTCGGTAGTGCTGTTTTTTATAATGACCTTTCTGTTTCTTATTCTGCTTGGTCTGGGATCCTGGGCAGGTCTAAACAAAATGTTCGCAGATGATCTGAATCTGGCAGGCACTTTCATCGGGATTGCTTTTTTAATTCCCATTGTGGGTTTTTTCCTGGGAATATTCTGGTTTTTTGGTTCATTTTCGTGGAGTTTGCTCACCGGAACAGCAATGGACGTAAAAGTTCGAAGTACATTGATCTACTCACTGGTGGGATTTGTTTTCATTATGATGTTCGGTTTAATTGATTACACTCTGGGAGAAATATTACAGACAACTTTTGGTAAATTTTTCGGTTCCGAATTCATCGCAGGAATACCGGCAACAATCGGCTTATTACTTTTTTTCAATCCGGTGAGAAATTATGCTGAAAAAGTGGTAGATAAAAAATTGAATACTTCCGATCTCGATTTTCTGGAAAAAACAGAAACTTTTTCCAGGGATATTTCCGAAGAAGGCATCATTGAAGGTTTTGAGGAGTATATCTGTGATAATCTCATGGCAAAATTAGCGATCAAAAAAGTAGCTATTATCTCCTTTGATAGAGGCCTTAATTCCTATAAATTCAATGAGATAAGAGGAGCAGATGTTGCTGAAAATTCCATTGTGAAAGATGAAAAAAACCTGTTTACCGGAAAAGATCTGATCAGGAATTCAAATCCCTTAAAGAATATTCAGGATGCGGGCAGTTTTGAACTGATTTTTAAAATTTTATTTGAAAGTAAACATAAATGGTTCCTGGCTTTCGGTCAGAAAACTGATGATTCCTTTTATACTAATAAAGATATTGCCGCTCTTCAGAAACTTGTTGAAAAGATAAGACTTTCTTTAAAATTTATTTTAACTTATGAAATAATTACAAAAGAGAAATTTGAAAAAATAATCTCTCAAAAAGAAAACCTGTTAATCAAGAAAAATAAAAAGATCAAAGAGCTGGAGCAATTATTGTCTCAAGCAGGTCTGAATACAAACTAGTAGGTCATTATGATAAAATATCAACAAAATTTGTCTAATATTCACTAATTTTAATAACGATAATTTTTTTAAAGGGAAATTTCGGGTCTTAACTTCAATTATTTATTTAAATAGGGATTTTAATGATTTTTCCCGATGTGAAATGGCATGAGAAATGCATTTACTTAAAATTATAAAAAATAAGGTTAAGAAAATGACAAAAAAGCAGGGAAAAGGAATTTCCAGGATCATTCTGTTAGGTTTTATCTCAATAACAGTAATATCAATTGTTTTAACCGGATTTTTCTGGATATACAATATTTTTGGAATTTTCCAAAACAATATTCGAGCGGAGAAGTCTGATTTTGTCTATCATCAAAAAATCCTGATCCAGAATGAAGTAGAAAGTGTAATTAATTATATTGAATATAATAGATCAAAAGCAGAAAATATTCTGAAAAACAAGCTTAAAAATCGATTATATGAGGCTTACAGCATTGCCCTGCACATATATAATGAAAATTCGGGCAAAAGACCGAATTCTGAAATTCAGAAAATGGTTAAAGATGCTTTAAGGGCTATAAGATTCAACGACGGTCGAGGATACTATTTCGCAGTAAATCTGAATGGCATTGTAGAGCTGGATCCCGATTCACCCAATCTTGAAGGTAAAAACATGATCGATCTTCAGGACCAGAAAGGCAATCTTGTCATAAAAAATAAAATTGATCTTGTAAAAAAACAGGAAGAAGGTTTCATAATTGATTTCTGGGAAAAAGCAGGTCTAAATGATGGAAATGTTTATGCAAAAATAACTTTTGTGAAAAAATTTGCCCCCTTTAACTGGTATATTGGTACAGGTGAGTATCTTGATGATGTTGAAAAGGAAATAAAAAAAGATATCCAGGATAGAGTTTCAGATATAAGGTTTGGGGAAGAAGGTTACATTTTTGTTAATAAATTTGATGGAACTCAATTGATCACAAATGGCAAACTGGTTAATGAATACAAGAATTTGAAAGACCTGGAAGACATTGACGGAACAGAATTACTGAAAAAAGAAGTTGCTGCGGCGCAAATGAAAGATGGTGATTTCATCGAATATAGCTTCAGTAAAATGACAGAGGATGAGCCAATCTCCAAAATTTCTTATATAAAAGGAATTCCGGACTGGGAATGGATTGTCGGTGCCGGTTTTTATAAGGATGATATTGATAAGCTGATCAGTAATATCGAATATGAAGAACGGACTGAGATCAGAAAGAACGTTATAAAAATTGCCTTGATACTGTTTTCGCTGCTAATTTTAAGCATAATTATTTCTCGCTGGTTTTTCTTAAGACTTAAAAGAAATTTTGAAGTTTTTGAGAATTTTTTCATTGCAGCAACTGAAAAATCACAGCAGATTGATAAAAGCAAGCTCGATTATCAAGAATTTCATAAACTGGCAGATCTGGCTAACGCGATGATAAATGAGCATATAAAAGATCGAAAAATTATAATAGAAAGTGAGTTGAAATATAAAAATCTGGTGGAAAATCAGGGTGAAGGAATTATTATTGGAGATCTGAAGGAAAATCTTGAATTTGCTAATCCAGCTGCTTCCCGAATACTGGGGTTGAGCAGAGAAGAGATTGTTAATAAGAATCTGAAAGATTTTGTCTCGAAAGAGGAATTCGAGAAAATCAGGCGCCAAACTTCCAACAGGATCGAGGGTGTTTCTTCAACTTATGAATTGATGATCAACCGGCCAGATGGGCAGCAAAGAGAATTAATGATCACTGCCACACCGCTTTTCGATTACCAGAAAAAGGTTGTAGGCAGCATCGGTATATTCCGTGATATTACCGAATGGAATCAGGCAAAACGCCAACTGGAGAAGAATCGCCAGCTTCTGGAATTGATCAACAAAATTTTACGTCACGATCTCATGAATCAACTGGTTGCGATTCAAAGCGGGGTAAACCTGTACAGCAGGGATCAGAAAAAGGAATACTTGGAAGAAACCTATAAAAAGATTGATTCAAGTATTGAATTGATCAGAAAAATGAAAGAACTTGAGGCTATAGAGTATTCTAAACATAATCTCAAACCGATAGATACAGATATTCTATTCAAAAAAATGAAACTTATGCATCCCAGTATTGAATATCAGATCAGCGGTAGATGTATGGTCATGGCCAATGAATCATTTTATTCAGTAGTAGACAATATTATCAATAATGCCATCCATCATGGTGGGACTCGAAAAATCAGCATTGAAATAGAACGTAAAAACCGAAATTGCGTTATTAAAATAAGTGATTTTGGAAAAGGTATTCCCGATAAAATTAAATCCAGTATATTCGATGAAGGTTTTAAAAATGGGACAACAGGAAAATCCGGTCTAGGACTTTACATTGTGAAAGAAGCCTTAAATATCATAGGTGGCAGTGTCGAAGTAGTTGATAATGAACCTCAGGGCGCAACGTTCATAATTACTATAAAAAGCCAGTAATAAAAAAATCAGGAAAATAGCCGTCCCGAGATATTCCTATATTTTTCAATTAGTTATAATTAAAAAATTTCATTGTGAATGAACTAATCATTGCTGAAAAAAATTCCTTAACTTCGATAAAAAATAATCGTTATCTTCTACTGAACTTACCGTAACTCTTAAATAATCTTTCAGCAGAGGATGTGCTCCCAGCGGTCGAAGTGAGATATCGTGATCGGTAAGATAGATAAAGAGCTGTTCTGTAAACTCACCTGCCGTAAAGAGCAGAAAATTGGTTGCAGTATTCTTAACAGTAAGCGGAGGGATTTTTTTCATTTCGTTGAACAGATAATCTCTATATTTTAATACCTTCCTGTTATGATCCAGGAAAATAGATTTATTAGCCAGCATGGTTGCAACGAATGCCTGGGTCATTAAATTTAGATTGAATATGGTCATAACCTGCTTTATTTCCCGAATATTTTCCGGATTTGAGATCAAATAGCCAAAACGCAGACCGGCAGCAGAAAATGCTTTCGAGAAAGATCGTATTATGATCAGATTATTATGATCGGAAATCAGGTCTTTATATGTAACTCCTGAAAACTCGAAATAGGTTTCATCTATCAGTATCAGGACGTTACTCTCTTCTATTATTTTCAGTATTTTATCCGCATCCAGTAAATTACCGGTGGGATTATTGGGATTACAGAGGATGCTTAAAACGCAGTCAGCAGAGTTTGTCAGCATCAAATAATTGTCTAGGTCAAAATCGTAATCAGAATTTAAATTCAGAAATTTTATACCCAGCCCTACAGCAGAAGAGTAGCTTTTATAATCAAAATAGGAGGGAGAAAGTGAAACAGCATATGAATTATTGTTTTCCCTGACTGCATTGAACAGATAGTAAAGCATCTCATCAGCCCCATTTCCAAAGATCAGGCAGTTTTCGGGAACACCCGTATATTGGGATAAAGAAGTTCTCAATTTGTCGGTTACATTGTTAAAATATCTATTCAGAGGAACATTCTGAAGATCTTCTATAAATTCCTTTTTTAAATGTCTGAAGGGATTCAAAGTACTCTCATTCAGGCTCATCATTCTTTTTCTGAAGGGTACATTGATAGTAACTGTACCTTTATTTTTAAGATCACTCCGAAAATAGCTCATAAAATCTCCAATTTAAACTGCTGTTTAACGTAAAATCAGTAATTCTGTTTCCTGTAATGTAGAAGATTTAAAACCGTCTGCCTGCTCAAGAATTTCTAAATTTTGACCCTTGACACCATATCTCGACACCCTTTTTGTGTTCTCTGTTTTAAGGAGTCTATAAAATGAAATATAAACTAATACTATTTGATGCGGACGGAACTCTTTTTGATTTTGATAAAGCCGAAAAGGGGGCTTTTTTTAAAACTATGCAGAAATTTGGCATAATCAACGGACTTGACCTGCTGCATAGGAAATATGATGAGATCAATAAATCGATCTGGCTTGATTTTCAAGGTAAGAAGATCACATCAGACAAATTACGGATAGAAAGATTCAGACGCTTATTCTCTCTGGAAAGGATTGAGCTTCCGGCAGAAGAAATAAGTCCTGTATACTTGAAGAATTTAGCTAAAGGTATTGATCTTATTCCTGATGCTGAAAAAATAGTAAAATATTTTAATGACAAATGTAAGGTTGCTTTAGCTACGAACGGACTTTCGGAAGTGCAGAGGCCACGCTTTGCAGCCAGTGCTCTGGCTGAATATTTCCAGCATATTTATATTTCGGAAGAAATCGGTTTCCCTAAACCCGAAAAACAGTTTTTTGACTATATCTTTGCAGAATTACCTTATAGTGACTCTGCAATAATAGTGGGTGACAATCTTTCGTCCGATATTGCTGGAGGAATTAACTCAAATATTGATACCTGTTGGTTCAACCCGCAGCAAATTAATAACGCTACAGATATCAGACCAACTTATGAAATCCGTGACCTGAACGAGTTGAAAGAAATATTTCAATAATTTAATCACAATAAAATTAATTATATCAGAAAGTTCTGCCTGAAGTTTACAGCAAGGTTTAAACTTTACAGGCATTATGATCTTATCAAAAGTTCTGAACTCGATATCAAATTTAGTTTAACTGAATGAGAATAGTAAATATTCATTTAGAGATTTTGAAATTGACACATGTTCATATTATGAAATATATGCAATTGATAATTTATAATCAATGATAAATGAGGAGAGAATTATGAGAGTAGTAAAAATTGCTTCGGTTTTGCTGATTTTAGCTCTTCTGAGCTGTGGCCAAAAGTCAGAATTAGGTACCAAGAAAAATCCGATTAAGATGTATTTTGTACCCTCTATGGAAGCCGGAAAAATTGTTACAAGCGGTAAAGAGGTTTCTGATTATATAACAGAAAAAACCGGGTATCATTTCAAAGTAGCTGTTCCTACAAGTTATGCTTCTGTTATTGAAGCTCTTGGGACTGATGAAACCGATATCGCCTGGCTGGCAACTTTTGCTTATATTCTTGCTAACGAAAAATTTGGGGCAGAAGTAGCTTTAACCACTGTTAGAAATGGTCTGGAAAGTTATCGAGGACAATTTCTGGCTCGAGCAGACAGTGATATCAATTCTCTGGAGGATATAGACGGTAAAGTTATAGCTTATACAGATGCCGCCTCTACTTCCGGATATCTTTACCCCTCTGCAATTCTGGCGGAAAAAGGTATTGAGCCAAAAGATATGCTGTTTGCCGGAGGACATCCTCAGGCTATCCTGGCAGTATATCAGGGTACTGCCGATGTGGGATGTACATTCTGGTCTCCTCCCGGAGAAGACGGTTCCATAAAAGATGCCCGAAGAGCTGTGTTGGAAACTTATCCCGATGTTGTGGATAAGATCAAGATAATTGGTTTTACTGATTGGATCCCGAATGATACAGTAACTTTCCGAAAAAATTTTCCCGCAGAAATAAGAGAAGAGATCGTCCAGTGTCTGCTTGATTTCGCTGCAACTGAAGAAGGACATCAGACACTTCTTACTTTGTTGGATATTGATAATTTTGTTCGCGCTGAGGACAGCGATTATGATGTCGTAAGGCGCACTCTTAATATATTGGGAACAGATGCAGCGGAATTAATAAAATGAAAAATATTATTGAAACAAGGGATTTGCATAAGGTATATGCCAGCGGGATCCATGCCTTAAAGGGGATCAATCTGGAAGTAAAAGAAGGCGAATTCTGCATTCTTCTGGGATTATCCGGTTCGGGAAAATCAACTCTGCTGCGCTGTCTGAATAAATTAATAGATTCCACTTCTGGGGAGATCAACATCGACGGGGAAAATGTTGTAACTGCCAGTGGATATACTCTGCGCCGTATCCGCAGACAGATCGGAATGATCTTCCAGCAATTCAATTTAATCAAAAATGTAACTGCTCTCACAAATGTGCTTTCAGGAAAATTGGGGTATGTTTCCCTGGGGCATTCTTTAACTTTTTCTTATCATAAAGAAGACATAGACGCTGCCCATGAAAACTTAAAAAGAGTGGGATTGCTGAATTTTGCCAATAAAAAAGTCAAGAATCTAAGTGGCGGACAGCAGCAACGTGTGGCTATTGCCAGAGCGTTGATGCAGGACCCTAAAGTTATTTTAGCTGATGAACCTGTTGCCAGCCTTGATCCGGCGACAGCAGATACTGTAATGAAATACCTGGGAGAATTGAATAGAAAAGACAACATGACCGTTATCTGTTCTCTTCATTTTTTAAGTTTAGCCAGGAAATACGGGACCAGAGTTGTAGCCTTGAAAGATGGTAAGATCGTGTTTGAAGGATCACCAAAAGAATTAGATGAAAGAAAATTCAAAGAAATTTACGGAGAAGATGCAGAAGAGGTGGAGATCAGATGAAAAATAATCTAAAAATAACTTTAAAAACTTTTTTTACTGATTTGTTATTCTGGATTTATCTGCTTGGATGTCTCTACTATTTATTCAATTACTGGTTCGGATTTGAGCTGGAAAATATATATCTGTTAGTGGGGGGATTAATTTTAACCCTGTTGTTTATGCTATCCGGAATATCTTTAGGAAGAAAGCTGTTTCTCCCTTCCAGATTTACTGAATTGAAGTGGAGCCGGACTTTCTGGGGCTGGTCTGTGATTTTATTGTTAATAGTCACTTTCTTTGTCGGCTGGTATCTGGTAGAAGTAAATCCTTATAAATTTTTTACAAAATTCGGTAATGCCCGCGGTATTATGTCAGGTCTGTTCAATCCGAATTTTGATATTCTGAGTATGAGTTTGAAAGCCCTGACTGAAACGATATATCTGGCTTTGCTGGCAACGCTTTTTGCCATACCTTTTGCTTTTATCCTGAGTTTCTTTGCTGCCCGCAATTTAATGCCTAAAACACTGCTGGGGAATACAGTTTATGTAGCGATTCGTACATTCGCCACTCTTTTTCGTTCCATCGAAGCTATCGTCTGGGCAATTATTTTCAGCGTCTGGGTAGGAATTGGACCTTTCGCCGGTATGCTTGCCCTGATGATTCACTCCATTGCCGCGTTAACAAAATTGTATTCCGAACAGATCGAAAATATTGATGACGGTCCGGTAGAAGCAATCAAGGCAACCGGTGCAAACACTCTTCAAGTCTGGGTATTTGCGGTAATTCCACAGATAATATCACCCTATCTGGCTTTTACCATCTATCGCTGGGATATAAATGTAAGGATGGCAACGATAGTAGGTTTTGTAGGAGGCGGAGGTATTGGCCTTCTGCTTCTTCAGCAGCAGCAATTGCTCCGCTGGCAGAATGTGGGATTGATCATCTGGCTGATCGCGGCAGTAGTCTGGATTATGGATATGACCAGTGCGAAAATCAGGGAAAAACTAATCGAAATGTAAATTTGCTAAATGCAATTTCTGGTGTGAATTTGTTATTGGCTTTCGATACTTGATCTGATTGAGCATGTTGGTTAACATATTTTAACTGCTGAAATAGCTATAATCAGCTTATGGGAAATGATTGACCAGGCAAAAATATGAATTTGATAAGAAGGATATCAGATGCAATTTAAAGCTGTAATCTTTGATTTGGATGGTACTCTCATCGATTCAATGGGTATCTGGTATGAAGTTGATAAGCAGTATCTGCTGAAAAGAGGTATCCATGTTCCCGACAATCTGTTCGATGAGATAGAAGGAGGGAACAGTTTTATTGAGATAGCTCAGTTCTTCAAACAGAGATTTGAGCTGCCTGATTCAATCGAAGAGATCATGGATGAATGGACTGAAATGGTGGAAGAATATTACCGGAACAGGATTAGCCTGAGACCCGGAGTTGCGAAGTTGCTGAATTTACTGAAACAACATCAGATCAAGCTGGGTATAGGAACAAGTAACAGCATGAAACTCACTAAGCTGGTCCTGTCAGTAAATGGAGTTCTTGATAATTTCGATCATATTGTAGCTGGTTGTGAAGCGATTAAAGGAAAGCCTTTTCCAGATATTTTCCTTTCAGTTGCAGAAGTTTTAAGAGTTAAACCGAAGGAATGTCTGGTTATTGAAGATGTTCTGGTGGGAGTTCAGGCAGCTAAAAATGCTGGCATGGGCGTTTATGCAGTTTACGATGAATACTCGAAAGATAAATTTGCTCAAATACAAGAAACAGCTGATTTCTTTGCTCAAGATTTTTCCCAGTTAGAAGAAAAGATAAAGGAAGACCTGGCTTTACAATAATCGGCAAATGTAATTCCAACTAAATACAATTCAGCATTCATAAAATAAAAATGGTTCTTTTTCAGAATGAGTGGAAATAAACTTTTCAAGAAACGGT
>LKUH01000263.1 GCA_001412425.1 Candidatus Cloacimonas sp. SDB | reverse complement strand
AACATTTAACATTTTTTCTATTGATTTTTATTTTTTCATTCCTTTTACAACTTTCAGCTCAAGGTTCCTGGCATGCGGAGTTGAATCACTGGCCCCGTACTATTATTGGTGAAGATGACATCCAGCTCATACGCGATCGAGTACTTGTGGAACCCTATTCAGATCTATATGCCAGCATTACCGCAAATGCTGCAATAGATTACGATGACTGTGCCATGGAAAGGGATAAAGCTGAGGTTTGTCGATCTGCTGCTTTCCTCTTTTTAATCGCAAGTGAACAAACTTATGCTGAAAAAGCTCTGGATTATCTTCTGGTAGCAGACCGGGAACCGGCAGATGGCTACATGGAAACTTATGAAAACATCATCTGGGATGCTGAAAATCTTACTTCTATCTGCATCGCTTACGACTTCCTGAAGGGAAATAATTACGATTTCAACGATAATGAAGCAACAGTCAGAAATAATATTATGAACATTGCTGCCGGTCTTTATGACGATATTATGGAACACTATCTGATTCATATTGCCTGGGAAGCCGGCGGTAAGAAAACGAATTTTGGCGTTAAACTTGCCTCTGCCTTGGGATTAGCTGCAATTATTCTCAATACTGAAAGCAGTGATCAGGAAGCTGAGCAACCTCAAACCTGGATAAATTACAGCATGAACCTGCTTTATGAACATTATCATCAATATCTGGTTGATGATGACGGCGGCTGGGCAGAAGGTAATCATTATCAGAAATTTGTCGCCTATAATTTAATCCCCTTTGTCTTTTCTCATCATAACTTTCTCTCGGGTGCTTCCGAAGAATATTATGGTCTTCTGCTTCCCCCCTGGCTGGAAGATGAAAATTTTCAAAATTCCCTTGAGTGGGGAATAAAACTTAGAATGCCGGATGGGGCACGCCCTAATTTTGATGACTGTTTCAATCAGCCTTATTACTTCAATGGCGTTTTCGCTCAATATTATGATAACGATACCTTTGCCTGGGATTATATGGTTTCTGATAATCCCTATAATATTCTAACTTCACCCGGAAGCATTGCTGTGGAAATAATCTGTTTATATGATGACACTTATCCAGGCGCTACCGAACCTGATTTTCTGACCCAATTTCTGCCTGAAGCAGGACAGGCAGTATTTCGCAGCAGCTGGGAAGAAAATGCTGTCTATATGTGCCTGCTGGGTGAACACGGCAGAGCCAGAACCGGTGGTCTTTCTCATGAACATCCAGATAATATGAGTTTTATTATCCACGCATACGGAGAATTACTGGCAATGGATTGCGGTTACCTGAGCTTTGCTCAACATGATTCGGTGCGCTATGCTGATAACCACAGTCTGATTCTGGTGGACGGAGAAGGTCCAAGCGCTTCCACAGTGGCAACTTCAGGTGGAACTGATGCCTTTATTGAAAATTATTTTGATCTTCCTGATATTGATTTTGCCGAAGTTCAAACTAACTACCTGAATACCGATTTTTCCCGAAATGTCGCCTTTATCAATGATTCCTATTTTATCATTTCCGATATCATTACCGGCTCAGATATTCATACCTACGACTGGCTGCTGCACGGCAATGGCGGAGGTGATACGGAAAATGATTTTCAGCTTACAGATTACGGCTCGCAATACACTGTTAATGGCATTGACCTCCATCTCTTTATAAACTCAGATAATGAAATTCTGCTGAGTGATTATGACGACTATCATGAAGTCAATTATGAGACTGCCGGATTACATACCGTTACCAAAGCTACCGTGGAAGCACAAAATGCCACATTTTCCGCTTTTCTTATTCCTGCTCCCGCTAACGGTGAAATTCTTTATAACCCACTTGCCCTGGAAAATTGTAGCGGTGGCTCGATTATTTCAGGAAATGAAATAATTCTCTCTCTGGTTAAGAATAATAATGATAATATAGGAAGTAATCTGGAAAGTATCGAATTCACGACCAATGCTTTTGTTACAAATCTGGTAAAAGAAGATGAGGTTATTCCCGGAACCATCCACTTAAAAAATGGCTCTTATTTCCAATATGATGATGTTGACCTTATTCAAAGCTCTCAACTCACTGATCTGGCACTTAATATCACTGATAATGAGGCTTTTGGATATGTTACTAACAACTGCGCGCTGGAGCTTTTTACCGGAAATATGCCTGTTTCTGTTGCAGGTGCAGAATCTTATATTTACAATGCCGGCTTGTTGTCTTTGACTCTGCAGGACAGCTCCTATTTTACACTTGAAGTTGACTGGAGCCTGGAAAATACTGGATCGGACGATATGGCAATTCCAGATAATTTTATCCTGTATCAGAACTATCCGAATCCTTTTAATCCCAGCACATCAATATCTTTCGCTTACCCAAACAGCCAGGCAGATCACAATGAAAACGCTGAACTGACAATTTTCAATCTTAAAGGTCAGATTATAAGAAAACTTAAACTTACAAATGCGGACTTATCTGATACAGGTGATTTTGCCAGAGAACTCGACGAATTTGATGAAAATAAATTCACCATAACCTGGGATGGCATTGACTCAAAAGGTCGCTCCCTTCCTTCAGGTATATATCTCTATAGATTGAACCTGGAAAATTATTCCGCTACTCGTAAAATGATCTTATTGAAATAGCTCAAAAGCGTTGGCAGTTAAAATTAATAATCAAGGAGTTTCGAATGAGAAGAATTTTTATGACAGGAATGAGTCTGATCCTGCTGTTTTTAATGATCTCCTGTACTATTAAGGATTTTGAAGCACCCGAATTTGATACAAAAATAACCTTACCTCTGTTAAACGAAAAATACTATATGGCAGACATCGCAGATACTACGAACGATTATGTGATCTATGTGGAAAATGACACCCTCCTGTTCTCCATTTCGGAAGACTTCGAAACCGAATATGTTGGTGAAGATGATCTGATGATCGAAGGTAAGACAGAAGAATTTGATGCCGATCTCAGCGATGAACTGATGATAGATTCACGAGAAGAATCGACCGTTGTTGAAGTGGGAGATGATCTTAGTATTGCTGAAAGAAATACTATAATCGAACGCTATATGAACAGAATAGAAGTTGAAGAATCGGGGAACGCTTATGCCAATATTGTAATTCTGGAATTTGCCAGCGCAGCTATCGAAGAACCAGTAGAACCAATTTATGGCGAAATTATTCCTCCTTTTTACGATTTTGAAGCCTTTAATCAGGATTTTACCCTGTTTGAAAACGAAAATTTTGAATATGTGGTAATCGATACAGGTTCTGTTCACATTACCTTTTTTAACAATACCGAACTTCCACTCAGCTCAGACCTGGGTCCTGATTACCAGATGCATTTTGAATTCTATACCAACGGTTCAGCTGCAGCTGATGATGGTACTTATCTGTTCACCCATTACATCGAAAACGTTATTGAACCAGGAGAGACTATAGATATTAGCATTCCGTTTGACGGTAATACAGTATATATGACCAATTATTTAAAGTGCTTCCTGACCACAGACGGATCTGGTGATCCTATTGATGTTTTGGAGGATGACTCTTTTGAAGTATCTTATGCCATTGGGAATATGACAATTCTGGAAGCAAATGCTGTCATCGAATCAGCTTCTGTTAATAATGAAAATGGCATTTCTTTGATTGATGATGAGATTCAAATTACTTATGCCATCATAGACAGCTGTATCGGGAATATTATCCTGGAAAACAACCTCCCTTTTTTAATCGATACCTTAAGACTGAATTTTCATGAACTTTATTCTCCCCAGGAAGATAACCTGATTATCCTGGAAAACGGAATAATGCCAGGTGAAACTCGGGAAATCCCTCTAGATCTTCAGAATTATTTCATTGAATCAAACTCCGGAAATCCGTTGGATTCTCTCAGTTTTAACCTCTACGCCGTAACAGATCCTCCGGACGGATACTCACTCGTTAACCAGAATGATATGGTTTTTCTGGATATAACTCTGGGAGAAATGTTGTTGAACCAGTTCACCGGTTTTATCAACCAGATCTCGGAAGAATCCAATACTATAGATATTGCAGAAGATGACTTCGAGATCCAATCCGCCCTTATTGGAGAAGGTCATCTGGAATTCGTTTTCTGGGGAATTGATCTGCAGGAAGCCAGCTCGATAACTATTCTTTTCGATGAAATCTTCGATCCCGAGCTGAATGAACAACTGGAAATAATTATCACCGACTTTGATGATTACCAATTTGATCTGACAGGTTGTACAATCAATTTAACCGAAGATCAGATCCTGAATTACCACACTGCTGTACATCTTGATCAATCCATTACACTTACCAACTCTGATATTGTAACCGCCGAAATTACCCTTTCAGAGCTTTATTTCGATTATGTCACAGGTAGGTTTGGCAGTTTCGAGATCGAAGAAGACAACTCCACGGAAATTGACAGTACCGGTGAATTTAATCTCTTCTATGCTGAGATCAATAATTGTGACCTTCAAATAAATATAACTGAAGAAAATTATCCACTTCCTTTCGGTGCAACTATCGAACTGAAATTTCCTGATGTTTATGATAACAACAATCAACCCTTAGAATTTAACTTCACATGCCCGGGAGATACTCTGATCGATCTTTCGGGTTTCAAACTTGGAAACGATGCTGATTCTCAAACCATAATCGATTCACTCATTTATTCTTATACAATTATTACTGATGATAGCAGTGATGAGATACTAACTCTTTATGCAGATCAAACTGTTGAAGCTTCCATCTTGATCAGCGATATTGTCTTTGATCTAATTGTGGGAATTTTAGACAACAAATCTGTTGAGTTGGAAGATATTACAAAAGATATAGATTTATCTGATCTTCCCGATAGTTTAGCCGGATTACTGGAATTTCAGATCGTGGAGATGCATCTTAATATTATGAATCAAACAGGATTTGATTGCCGACTGATGATGAACATAGCCGCAAGTAATGATGAAGCAGAAACAGTTGAAATCACAATTGATGAAACAATTTTTGCCGAAACCGAAACTGAAATCGTCATCACAGATAATATCAGCGAAATGCTTAATCTCTTCCCAACTGAAATAAATATTACCAACATTACTGCTTACATAGGAGATGGCATTACTCCGGGCTCAATTACACTGAATGATTCCATTTCAGGTGGCTATGAAGTAGTATCTCCAATGCAATTCATTATTAACGATCATCTGCTTACCGATACAGCGGATGCTGTTGAACTGGATGATGATGATCAGGATACTATAGAAGATAATCTTAGCAGTGTTAAGTTTACTATTGAGGCTGTTAATAAACTACCGATAGGTGCTGAACTTACTATTTATTTTGCCAATGACTCTACTCTGGTTTTTGAGAATCCCGGGCTGATAATTGATTCCCTCTATGTCTTACCGGCATCAATTGGAGATGGGCTAACAGGTGAACCATCGCAAAATCAATTTATTATTGAATTAACAGAAAATGATTTTGAAGTGTTCCTGGATCGTGAAAATCAGAATGTCTACCCGGGTATAGAACTGCAAATTTTAGGTACAGATGGTGATGTAGTAACCATCCTGGGCAATGATAATATTCACATTGTCGGATATCTGGAAACTGTTGTTCACATTATAGACCAGGAGGATTAAAATGAAAAAACTTATATTAATATCAATTTTACTGGCCTTTGCCTTGTTAGCAGCAGATTCTTTTGATGATCCCATCAGCATTTCTCTGGGTGATGCTTTTATGTTGAGAAGCAACGACTACCGTTCCTTAGGCTGGAATCCCGCCCAATTAACCGGATTTCAAAGAAAAGTAACCCTGGGACTGGGTAATTTCAATGTCTTTCTCAGCAACAATTTCCTCTCTCTTAAATATTACAACGATCTCATGGGAAAAAGTCTCAACAGCAGAGATAAGCAGGAATTATTGGATCGCATCCCCGATTCCGGACTGGGGATTGATGCTGACCTGGGAGGGACTTCCCCCCTGCTGGCCATCGCCTATAATAATTTCGCCTTCAGATCAAACTTCAATCTTCTTACTACTGCCAGATTTTCTAAAGAGATCTTTGAGTTCATCATTAATGATATTGAATTCCAGAATTATGACTTTTCCGACAGCAGAGGTGAATTCGCTACCGTTATGGAATATCATTTCGGTTATGGCCATAAAACTCCGCTTAATGAATATTTCTCTGGCAATCTGCCACCTATTTTTGCCGGTTTGAGTTTTGGATATATCCAGGGTATGAATTATGCTAAAATTTCCAGACTAAAATCGCAGTTTACCAACTCTATGTCCGGCATGGAATTAGATAATTATGTTAAGATCAAAACTTCCGGTATAAAACGAGATCAGGAAAATGATGAGATCGAAATCAAAACAGATGGCAAAATTAACGGTCACGGTTTCAGAATGGATCTGGGTTTCACTTCAGAAATCACGGAAAATCTTACTGTCGGATTAAATCTCAAGAATATGTTTGGAGTGATCGTCTGGAACAAAGCTTGTGAGGAGCATGTTTTTACAGCTTATGGCGATTCACTCTTCATCTATATGGAAGATGAGGAGTTTGATGACGCCATAACAGATTCTGACACAACTTATTCAATAAATAAGATCACTCAGAATATTCCCTTTGAGATCCACCTGGCTGCAAAATATCAATTAAATAATTTCGATCTTTATGCCGATATCGTTCAGGGATTCGCTACCAGTGTATACACTTCTTCCCAACCGAAATTCTCAGTGGGCGGAGAATATAACATTCTTCCCTGGCTTCCCCTCAGAATGGGCTTCGGATGCGGCGACGGCAGATCTTCTCATTTTTCCATCGGATCTGGTTTTGTCTTTAATAAATTCGAACTCAACTGGGCTTCCAGAACCTACTTCTCTCCTCTGATCGCCCTTTCCAAAGGAATTTCTTTTTCGATGGGCATGTTACTGAAATTCGATTAAATTTAGCTTTTAATCTTAATATCTTTGTTTATGTGAAATCCTGTTTTGACTTGACATTAAATGGAATTATCAGAGTTTTTTGATTATCTTGATTAAAGGAAATTAATTATGACTCTTTCCTGCGGATTTACCTGACGTTTTATTTAAAAATTCCTTCGGAAGTTCTTTCGGGTAAAGAGTACTGCAATTACATAGCATTTAAACAACTTAAAGAAACTCTAATTGTATTTTAAATAATAAAATTCGGCTTAATAGACAAAAGTTTGTTGCTAAAACATAGGCTAAGTATAAACAGGTAAATTATTTAAGTG
>LKUH01000262.1 GCA_001412425.1 Candidatus Cloacimonas sp. SDB | reverse complement strand
TTCAGTACAGATAATTAAAAAAGATCCGGAGTTTCCACCCCGGATCTTATGATTATTTTTATAGCAAGATCTATTTCAGCAACATCATTTTTCTGGAAATTTTATATTTATCTGTTTCCATTGTGTAGAAATATACTCCCGAAGTAACATTTCTGTTATTTTGATCTTTTCCGTTCCATTTCGCTGAGTGAATTCCTGCCGGAAGTAATTCATCAACTAAAGTTATCACTTTCTGACCCTTAATATTGAAAACTGTTATCTTTACATTTTCCTCTGCGGCAAGGTTAAAATTGATCTTAGTTTCAGGATTGAAAGGATTGGGATAATTCCCAACTAATTCTGTTACTGCCGGAATGATATTTTCATCACTCTCGGTTGAGGTTATAATAAGATCAACGGGGACTGACAGTTCCTGATTTTCGGGATCATTTGTCATAATCACAATATTACAGTTGTAGTTGCCTGGTTCCATATCTGCAGTATCAACAGTCATAGTAATCTGATCGGAATAACCTGCTGTGACACTACCAGCAGTTTCACTGAGTACCAGCCAAGTATCTACATATTGGAAGTAGATAGCCATTTCATCATCAATATAATCATCATCGTATACAACCTGCAAACCATCAGTTCCGTCTGCATTTTGAATTCCGATTGTGGCAGTATCAAGGTCTCCGATCATGGTTCTGTATTGCAATAATATGGAATTGTCAGGATAAATAATCATTTCAAAATCATAGATACCATCATAATTTCCAGAATAGTGCATAACATTGTCAAACCAGACAACCAGTCTTTCTTCATTACTATGATAATAGACATCGCCTCCACCTCCAAAACCGTCATATGGTCTTAAATCATCCCAGAAACCACATATAGCTGGGGCGGGAGCGTTTGGATTAGGAAGACCCGTATTAACCCATTCTGTATTATCGCTGCCAAAACCCATCCAACCATTGGGATTTACAATAAACTCATCATACTCTTCTCCATAGAATTCAAAGGTAAAACCAATAGGCATAGGCTCTGTACCTATGTCGTTATTAACAAATTCAAGTGCTATGCCATCTTCAGATATATCCACCCAGTTATATTCAGGTCCGTTGGGGGCAAAATTATCGAACCAGAAATGACCAAATTCGTCTGGTCCACCAAAACCACGGTTCAGGGGATAATCTACCATTATTTCATAAAACAGATCAGCTTCTCCATAATTGGATAACTCTAATGTCTGCAAAGCAGATTCACCCTGGTCCAGTTCAAAGCTGAATCCGTCTTGATTCAGCACAAGGGCAGCCGGATTCAAACCAGATATTACCGGCATGATCACAAAATCGAGCCAGGCGCAATCCTGTCCCTCATCAACATAACCATCTTTGGCAAATTCCCATTTCAAAACATGATGTCCCGAAGGTATGGTATAGGTCTCTTCACTCCAGTCTACTTCACCTGACCAGTTATTCTGCAGTATATCATCAATATAGAAAGTGAAATAATCGTAATTGGCTTCTGTTGATACTTTCTTCCAGAATCTGATATCACTGGTTACAAGTATTTCAAGCGGAAGCACCAAAGAAGTTGTCTGATTGCTTCCTATATTTCCCGATCTGGCACAGAAAACACCATCGTAACCATCGGTATCAATAGTCCAGTTACTATTACCCTCAAATTGCCAGTTATAGGCAGAAAAATCACCGGTTTCAAAACTTTCGGATACCAATCCAACAGTATGTACAAAATTATTTTGAACATTATAATCTTCATGATCGACACAAACAACATTGAAATTTAGAATAATTGGAGTTCCAACGGTGATTTCCTCTGAAGCAATTATGATAAATGTGGCAGCCTCGTAAGAATCAGCCTCGATAAAATCGAATTGATTATTTACTTCCATCACAGTAATTTCTTCATTGGAGCAACTGAGGGAAGTAATAATTTCTGGGGAATCAGCATGACCCGTATTATATACCGGTATGGTTATCAGGGCAGTTTCACCCGGATCCAGAAAACCATCCATATCACCATCATCTTCCAGTTCCATTTCAGTCACATTCAGGACTGGGGCATTTAGTAAAATACTGAAATATGAAGTCCAGAGTACACCATCATCGGCAATATTTTCCATTGTAAAATTAACTGTATGTTGATCCGGAATGATCGGATTGATCTCAAAGGCAAATACATCTTCCAGGTCAAGAATCGTATTAGCGTCAATATCACCCAGATCTTCAACATCATCAGTAAGGGTAATATATTCATCTTCGCAGAGCAGAGTAGAGGTAACATTGGTTGCCGGCTGATTTCCCACATTATAAAAGGATATATTTAAGGAGATGTCTTCACCATATTCCGCCAGAGAATTATTGTTGCCGTTACTGTCATTGATCTCATATCCATTGTATATCACAAAAGGCTGATCTGAAACCACATAAATGATTTCTTCGTATCTGTTTTTATTATGAGCAGTAATTGATAAGGTAATAGGTTCTGCCGCAATTATGGGTTCAAAAGTTGTAATGAAAATATTTCCGGCCAAATCTCCCACTCCTCTGCCGATAAGCTCGCCGTTCTGCATAAGAGCAGCTCTGGCATAAGGTGCATCAACAATTATCATGATCTGATCAGAACCTATGGGAACACTGGCCGGGAAACTGGCGAACATGTCTTCCGGTTGTTGAGTCCAGATATCCATGGTGGGATCTCCAAAAAGATTTGTTTGGTAAGCAACCCAGCGGTAATTAGAATTATTCTGCATAATTGAAACGTTTATTTCTTTGGACATTCGGTTTGCGTCACCGATCATAGTGTAATTTTCTCCAAAGATAGCATGAAAGAACTGACGATCGTAATATTGTGATGAACTGTTGGTCCCTCCCGGTTGATACCAGCCATAACGGGAATTAGCAATGCACGCCACTTCGCCTGTTTCCAGAGCAGAAAATTTTTCCGCAAAACAGTCTTCGGTGTAATAACCACTGAAATGCCAGTTATCGAATGATCCATTATAGCAGCCCTGAGAATATCCGATTACATACCCGCGGTCAATTCCATCATTGGTAAAGTTAGTAGTGGTAAGATCATTATTGGTGATTTTCATATTATAGGTAGGATTGGAGTGTCCCAGATGATTCAGGAGATTAATACCGGTAGAATTGAACTGTGAATATAGATCGTAACTAGTCCAGTTGCCATCTCTTTCATAAAGGGTGGAAACAGCAAAGTTAGAGGACAATCCCTCTGTTACATAACCGTTAGCACTGCTTCCAGTAACAATCTGATCTTTATAATCACCACCAAAAGTCCAGGGATTATCATTAAGTTCTTCACCTACCATCAGAGATTTTTCAATGTCTTCAATTACTGGCTGATCCTGATACATCTGCAGTTTATGAGTAGCATTTATAACTTCGTCTATTGTATCAACGCAAATTCTTCCGATTCCAACTTCGGCATAAAGATCCATTTCATTAGCTTCACCCCAGCTGTTGTCTCCGTCTGTGTTCCAATTTCCGTCCAGATTGGAAAAATACATGTCGGAAGGCAAAGAAGGATCGTCGTCAACATGGAATCCGCGATGAGGAACCACCATATTATTGATACTCTGAGCATCAGTATCTCCACCCAGGATCACATAATCAATATTATAATTATCATAATAATCTATTATACAGTTCCTCACCATTTCAGCCTCGTCAATTCCTGCATAACTTGCATAAATTTCTTCTGTCGAAATGGTGGCTACCGAGTATCCGGTTGACTGTTTAAACTGTACATAATCGGAAAACTGGGGCAGGAGTTCATTATTGGAGATAAGGAGCATGTCGTATTCCATATCCCTGTTTCTCTGGGGATAGGAATAAGTTGAGATCATTTCCGGATTTTGCACAATTCTGGATAAACGATCTGCAATTAAATAATTTGTTTTCAGGAATCTCTCCGCCTCTCTGGCTTTGGAAGAATTTCTGGTATGAATATTAAGCTCAATATTTTCTATTAGCTCTGTTCTTTTCGCAGCTGGATCAAATTTTACCGGACAGATAGTAAAGGAAAGGAGAGAATGACCTGAAAGGAAGTGAGTAGAAGTGTTAGAAATGATAGCGGCAGGATAGATTTCAGAAGAATTATAAATTCTTTCATCAGGTTTAACTTTATAGAAAGGATCTACAGGTTGTGAAATGGGAAATGGTTTGGCTGCCGGTTTAATTGTGATCTCCTGATCCAGATAATATGATTCTGTTGATAGGATCTCAATCTGATCCACTTCCTCGCCCTGAGGAAGAAGCAGAGTGACTCCGTAATAAGGCATTATAGGCTCACCTTCTTCAGCCAGATTCAAACAGCCATCAATAATAAAATAGGTGTATTTTCCCTCATTAACAATCTCAGGACGGTCAAAATTATAATTTACCGAAATTGTTTCGGCAACGAGAACTGAGAAGATTAATAAAGAAAATAATAAAATAAATGTCTTTTTCATGTTTTAAGCTCCTAATATTTTTTTTATACTTTAATACGGCTAACCTGTTCAGGAAGAATATTTTGTCAAAAAAATAATTAACTGCTGCATTAATAACTTATTAAATTTTCGGAACATCTGTAATTATGTTGCAATATTTATTCCCAAAAAATATTTATAGCTGATTTCAGGAGTTTTGTGGATTGATATTAATTTTAAAGATCGTGTTTTTTTAATTGATCTTTTTGATTTATCTTTGACATATTTTATATTTATAAAAACATCTGCATAAAGCAAATAAAGGAGACGTTGATGAATTTTTCCAACCTGATTAACTCGCATTCCATGGTTTACATTTTACCTTTTCTCATCTTTTTTTCCAGAGTATTTGATGTGTCGCTGGGTACGATTAGAATTATATTTGTAAACAAAGGCATGAAATATATTGCCCCCTTAATCGGATTTTTTGAAGTCCTTATCTGGCTTATTGTTATTAACCAGGTAATAAATAAAATGAACACTCCAATAAATTACTTCGCCTATGCCGCAGGATTTGCGGCAGGAAATTTTATGGGCATTTACCTAGAAGGTAAACTGGCTATGGGTGTTATTCTACTTAGAATTATAACCCAGAAGAAGGCTCAGGAACTTATTCAGTTTTTCCGGGCTGACGGTTATTATGTCACAAATATACCAGCCTCTTCCAATACAGGTGAAGTGGAAGTGATTTATCTAACTTTACAGCGTAAAGATTTACCTGAAGCCTTAAAAATGATCAAGATCTTTAATCCCAATGCTATCTATACAATTACTGACATGAGGTTAGCCAGTAAGGGGGCCGTTCCCAGCTGGAATCATTCTTCAGTATTTTCTTTCTCAACAGGTAAAAACTTATTCAGATTTGGCAGAAAAAGTAAATAAATTAGAAGACCAGGAGAACTTATGTTTCAAAAATTAAGAAAGCTGCTTTCCCAGATAGATGCCGACTTCGCCGATATTCGTTATGAAATTATGAAGGAAACATTTCTTAACTTAACCGGTAAAGAATTGTCCCGAATAGACACTAATACAACTGACGGTTATGTACTGAGGATTTTGAAAAATGGCGGCTTTTCCAGTATCTCTTTCACGCAGCCCACCGATGCTGAAAAAGCAATTAAAACAGCTATGCAAAATGCTGAGCTTCTCTCTAAAAACCTGGATAAACCAATCGCTTTAGCTAAAACTCCTCAAATAAAAGCCAATGTTGTCCTGCAACTCCAGGACGATCCCAGAAAAATTCCGCTGGCAGAAAAACTGGAACTTTTAAGAAAATATAATGATATTCCGCTTTCTTATGAAAAAATAGTCATGACATATCTGGGATATTCCGAAACCTTCAGAAAAAAATATTACCTCAATTCAGCAGGATCAGAAATATCCGAAGAACTTCTTACTACCCGAATTGGTGGCTCCTTAACCAGTAAAGAAGGCAATCTTACTCAGAATTTAGGAATCTCCAGCGGCGGCAGCAACGGTTTTAACAGTATCAGAAATCTGGAAGATCTATTTGAAAAACGTTCCGGAATCGCACTTGACCTCCTGAAAGCCGAACCAATTTCCGGAGGAATTTACAACTGCATTCTGAACCCCAGCCTCTCGGGTGTCTTTGCCCACGAAGCTTTTGGTCATTTTTCTGAAGCTGACATCATAGAAACACTTCCGGCAATGAGGAAAAAAATGCAGCTCGGCGCAAAACTGGGCAATGATACACTGAGCATTACTGACAACGCTACCCTTCCTGACCAGCTGGGATTCTACCGCTACGATGACGAAGGAGTCGCTGTAAGAAAAGTGGAATTAATGAAAAATGGGGTTCTTACCGGCAGATTACATTCCCGTCGTACAGCTCAGGAATTTAATGAACCAGTTTCTGGGCATTGTGTAGCTGAAGACTATAAATATGCCCCCATAATCAGAATGGGAACCATATTTATTGAATCGGGCAAAAACAGTTTTGAGGATCTGATGGATCAGCTTGATAACGGATTATACATTATCGATGCCAAAGGAGGGCAAACTTCAGGTGAGAATTTCACATTCGGAGCTCAATACGGATTTAAAGTTAAAAATGGTAAAAAAGCCGGTATGATAAGAGATATAAATATGTCCGGCAATTTATATAGTACGTTAAAAGAAATAACTTCAGTCGGAAATGACCTTCTGCTTTCCAAAACAGGTGGCTGCGGAAAAGGACAGCTCAATATCAGATCCTGTCATGGCGGACCACATATTTTGATGAAAAATGTTGTGATAGGAGGGATATAATGCAGGATCTTTTAAAGATAGCTTTGAAAAAAAGTGACCAGGCAGAGATTTATTATACTGATTCAACTCATACCCATATCGAGTTCAGTAATGGCAAATTGCATGATATAGAAAGCTCCATACAATCTGGTTATTCTTTAAGAATTATTAAGGATAGACTGCTGGGATTTTCCTATACCAAAAACCTTTTAGACCCCGAAGGCTTAATTAATAATGCTGTCAGATCCCTGGAAGGCAAAGTGGATGCTGACTATGATTTTCCTTTAACCCTTAAACTTCCAGAGCTTAAGACTTATGATCCTGCCATAAAAAATCTGAATTCCAAAAAACTGATTGGAGAATGTAACAGGATAAGTAAGAAATTATTAGCAAAAACATCCGCCGAGATCGAGATCTCAGCAAGTATAAATTGCTATTCCAGCAAAATTGTGAATTCTGCTGGAACTGATCTAGCTCAGCATAACAGTACATTTGTTGTCTGGGCTAATCTATGCTATCCCGGAGGTGCGGCAGGATTAAGTGGTTTTAAAGTGAATTTCAGTTTTGCAGAATTCCCTGATGATAAGATCGCTACGCTGATCGAGTCCTATAACCTTTCTCAGAAACCAGTGAAACCGGCAGGTGGAAAGATGCAGGTGCTTTTTATGCCAAATTCCATCTATACTTTGATGTGGAGATTGAAAAGTGCAACCAATGGAAAGCTGATATATGATAATACTTCACCCTTAATAGCCAGAATTGGCGAAAAAGTATTCAGCGATAAACTTACGATCCATGATGACCCTCTTTACGACAATTTACCCGGTGCCAGATCCTTTGATGATGAGGGCGTAAAAACCAATAGACTGAATATCGTCGATGAAGGTGTTTTAAAAAATTTCTATTATGACCTTAATTACGCTGCCAAAATGAAGACCAGATCCACCGGTAATGGCTATAAAGCAGCACAATGGGGCGGAGAAAAAATAAAATTGAAGCCCTTACCTGTTACAGCTCATATGTTCATAAAACCTGGAAAAGCTTCATTAAAAGAAATGATAAATTCCATTGACCGTGGTATAATCTTACACGGAGTTATGGGAGCACATAGCGGAAATATCCCGAACGGTGACTATTCTGTTGGGGTCTCACCTGGTATTTATGTAGAAAAGGGGAAGATAATCGGCCGAGTGAAAGATGCCATGGTTGCCGGAAACATCTATGAAACCCTGAATTGTATTGAAACTTTGGAAAACCGTCTACACCCCTCCTTTGGCGGCACATTTCCGGCAATTTTATGTGACAAGGTGAGTGTTTCAATTAAATAGTAACAGAATTTACAGCAAGGAGGATTACTAAATGTCTAAAATTCAATATGTCATCAAACGAAGCGGCGATAAAGTTCCTTTTAACCGGAACAGGATAGTAAACGCTCTCTACCGGGCGGCAATAGCCGTGGGAGAACGCAATCGCGAGCAGATTGAACAATTGACCGATCAAATTATTGAAAAACTTGAATTGGAATTTTCTGAAAAAAAAATCCCCCATATTGAAGAGATCCAGGATATTGCAGAATACATTCTGATTAAGAATGGACAGGCAAAAACAGCTAAAGCTTACATCCTCTACCGAGCTGAAAATATCCGCAATAGAGAGAAAAATTCCAAACAGGATAACCGCCTCTCAGAAAACATCCCCTGGGCAAAATGCTGGCAGATTTTGGACTGGGCAGTCACTCACAGCTTGAATACGATCGAACTTCTTAATCAGAAGATTAAAGCAGGAAAAATTAAGGAAATCATTCAGGAATCCGAACATGCCTACCAGAGAGATATTGCCCATGCAGCCGAGTTGATCATTGATCGTGCTAAAGAGACAAAACTGGTAATAGTAACCGGACCTTCTTCTTCAGGTAAAACAACCACTACCCACAAGCTGGAAACTTATTTAAATAAAGAAGGACTTAAATTCGCTGCCTTGAATGTAGATCACTACTTTTTCGATCTGGCAATGCATCCCAAAGATGAATTCGGAGATTACGATTTCGAAACTCCTCAGGCTCTGGATCTGGATTTGATAAATGAGCATTTGAA
Source organism: Candidatus Cloacimonas sp. SDB (assembly GCA_001412425.1). GTDB lineage: Bacteria > Cloacimonadota > Cloacimonadia > Cloacimonadales > TCS61 > SDB. The sequence continues at coordinate 8,641 of LKUH01000262.1, read as the reverse complement.
CAGACTTGTGAAGGGTGAAAAAGTATTGATACCTACCTATGATTTTAAAACCGGCACCAGAAAGCTAGATCAGACACCCATGCAGATCCACCAAGATGAAATCACCCTGCTGGACAGCCTGCATGGACTTTATCCGGACATGACTGCAAGCATTGCCAGCGAAAACAAATTTAAACTCTATCTTGAGCCATTAATGCAGTTAAAAGCCGCTGACGGACGTTATGTGCGCTGGACAGATATCAGGCTGATCCGCAGAATGCTCAGGGATTCTGCCTTCCGAGCTTATAATCCTACCCAGACCCTGGAACACTGGCACTATGTCAGAACTAGCGAATTAAGAAATATAATTCCCTATATCAATACAACTGATTATGTAATCAATAGTGCAATGCCCTACGAAATAGCACTTTATGCTCATAAACTGGGGAAAGAATTTGCCAAATGGGTTGAAAAGTACCGTGAAGACCCTTTAAAACTGGATGCCTACACTCGAGCCCTGAGAATTAATGAAGTTCTGAAACAGACAGAACCCTGGGATGATGATTCAATAGTACCCGAAGATTCCGTACTGCGCGAATTCATCGGTGGAAGTTCAATTAAATATCATTAAAAGAGGAATTATGCTGAACATTAATCCCACTCAAACATTGTCCTGGAAAAAATTGTCGGAACATTATAAGAAAATGCAGAATTACAAGGTTAAGAAAGCCTTTTCCAGCGATTCAACCCGATTTAACAAATTTTCCCTTAACATTGGTGATATTCTGGTTGATTATTCCAAAAATATAATAACGGAAGAAACCATGCAGCTACTGTTTCAACTGGCACAAGAAGTCCAGCTGGAAAAAAGTATCGAAGCAATGTTTACCGGAGAAAAAATCAACCGGACTGAAGATCGTGCTGTTCTTCATGTTGCGCTCAGAAATCAGTCCGATGAGCCAGTGTTGCTTCACGGAAAAGATATTATGCCCGAGATCAGGTCGGTTCTTAACCAGATGAGAGAATTTTCTGAGAATGTTCGTAATGGAAGCTGGAAAGGATTTACAGGAAAAGCAATAACAGACATTGTCAATATTGGCATCGGTGGTTCCGACCTTGGACCCTTAATGGTTACAGAAGCACTCAAACCTTACAGCAGCAATCATATTAAAGTTCATTTTGTTTCAAATGTGGATGCCACTCATATTGTTGAAACCCTGAAAAAACTGCAGCCGGAAACAACATTATTCCTGATCGCTTCGAAAACATTTACAACACAGGAAACCATGACCAATGCCCACACCGCCAGAAAATGGTTTTTAGAAACTGCAAAAGATGAAATTCATATAAAAAACCATTTTGCCGCGATTTCCACAAATACCAGAGAAGTAAAGAGCTTCGGTATTGATCCGGCAAATATGTTCCGTTTCTGGAACTGGGTCGGTGGCAGATACTCACTCTGGTCCGCCATAGGCCTTTCCATTGCCTGTTCCCTTGGATTTGAGAATTTTAAGGAATTGCTGACTGGTGCTTATGAAATGGATATACATTTCCGTAAAACTCCCTTTCAACAAAATATTCCCGTTATACTGGCTTTAATCGGAATCTGGTATAATAATTTCTGGGGTGCTGAAACAGAGGCTATTCTTCCTTACGATCAATACATGCATCGTTTCCCCGCTTATTTTCAGCAGGGAAATATGGAAAGCAATGGAAAATCGGTAGATCGCAATGGTAATCCGGTTTCCTATCAGACTGGCCCCATCATCTGGGGAGAACCAGGAACTAACGGTCAACATGCTTTCTTCCAGCTTATTCACCAGGGCACAAAATTGATTCCCTGTGATTTTCTGGCTCCTGTCATCAGTCATAATCCTGCCGCTGATCATCATGCTAAACTTCTTTCCAATTTTTTTGCTCAGACTGAAGCCTTAATGAACGGCAAATCTGAAACCGAAGTCAAAACTGAACTTGAAAAAGAAGGCAAGTCTGCTGCTGAAATAGAAGAATTACTACCTTATAAGATTTTTACAGGAAATAAACCGACCAATTCAATTATGTTTAAGAAGCTCACCCCCGGAGTATTGGGCAGCTTAATAGCCCTGTATGAACATAAGATATTCGTACAGGGCATAGTCTGGAATATATTCAGCTTTGATCAATGGGGAGTTGAACTCGGTAAACAGCTGGCAAAAAAAATATTGCCCGAACTCACTGGAATAAATGAAATTAATTCACACGACTCATCTACAAACGGTTTGATCAATTTTTATAAAAAATTTAAAGAAAATTAAAGGAATTATTATGGATTTGAAAGGTAGACAGAAAGCAGTTTTAAAATCACTAGGGCAAAAACTTGAAGTCATTGTCAGGGTCGGTGATAAAGGCGTTACGCCCACAGTTATTGCCAGCCTGAATGAGGCACTGGAAGCACGCGAACTGGTCAAGATCTCAATTCAGAATCCCGACAGAAACTATCGCAAAGAATGTATCGCCCAGCTTGCTGCTGAAACAGGTTCTACGGTCGTCAATATTATTGGTAAAACAGCATTGCTGTTCAGAATTAATTCCGAGAATCCCACAATCTCAAAAAAAATATTCTAATCTAGCTGCAGGAAATCAAGTAGAAAATAGTCATTAATTTCTGTTCGATAGTTCTGAAAATGCATTACTCTAAGACTATAAAGCAAATTCAGAAATTGAAAAAAGGGATTATTGAAAAAAAATAATGACTGCCAGATTATTTCTCGTTATTTTAAAATAATAATAAAAATGGGAAAACAGATGCACGAAATTGCTCAAGATTTTCGGATCATCTGGTTAAAGAATTAGAAAAAAAGGGAAATCTGCCATAATTAATATGTAAGGATAAAAAATGAAAAATCTCTTTATAGTTAATTTGATAATTATATTAATTTTTCCGGTTGCTTCCTATACGCTTACTCTGGAAGAAGCCATACAAAAAGGGCTGGAAAACAATCCTGAACTTCTGGCTCAGGAACAGAGCACAAAAAGCACAAAATTGGGCTACTGGCAGTCACTGCTCAATTTAATACCATCAGCTAAGCTTACCGGCAATTATACTGTCTATGATGATCCCACTCAAATTGGATCCAATTATATTGATGAATCCAGGTCCTACGGCTATTCTGTTACGCAAGCAATTTTTAACGGCGGCAGCATCTGGCTCGGTTCCAGATTGAGCCATGATCAATATAAAATCTCTCAAGAAAATCTAAAAAATCAGAGATTGAACACAATAACCGAAATTAAAATTAAATATTTTTCCGTTCTGGAAAATAAAGCTTTGTGGGAAATTGCCCGTAAACGACTGCAGAATTCACGAACAAACCTGGAGATTGCTGAAATGCAGTATGAATCCGGTACTTTGTCGCAGGCTGATTATTTGAATCTGCAAGCTGAAACAGCTGGAAATGAAGTCAGCTTTCTCCAGTTTCAGAATCTCTATGAGATCAGTTTAATGGACCTTACCAACTATCTGCAGCTGGAAAAGCTTGATGCAATTGAAGAAATTACAATTGACGAATATGAATTTATCCTGCATTATCTGCGGGAAAAAGAATTAGCAGAGCTGGAGACAATTATTTCGGATATCATGGAGATCGGTCTGGAAAACAATCCAAATTTAAAAATTTCAGCATTGGGAGTCGCCAGTTCAAAGAAAAATCTTATCATGGCAGGGGGAAATTTGCTTCCTTCTGTGAACTTGCAATATTCCAGAAACTGGCTGAAATATGATTTCAATGACGATTATAATTCCAACGGACAGCTTGGTATAAATTTTTCTCTGCCGATTTTTCCCTTATGCGATAACGGCATGCAGGTAAGTCGTGCCAACTTCGATCTGAAACAGGCAAAATATAATTTAGTTTCAGCAGAAAATAATATTGAGCTGGCCTTGAGAAGCTCTTTGCTTAACCTGATTACATCTGCCAAAATCGTATATTCAGCGGATCTGGCAAAACAGTATGCAATGGAAACCTATCTTCAAATGCAGGAACGTTTTACTTCCAATCTGATTTCTTCAAATGATCTGCTGTCTGCTGAGATCATGTATTCCAGCGCTCAAAATCAGTATATCTCAAGTTTTTATGATTTTTTAAGAGCAGAAGCAGCTTTGATGCAACAGATGGGAATCGAAACAGAAAATATCTTGATAAAATATATAAAATAAAGAGGTTGATTATGAAAAAAGCTTATCTGGCATTTACTCTGATCCCGTTACTTATCATCATGGCTTCCTGCTCAAAGCCTGGCAATAATGACTCTAACAGGAATTCGAATCAGGAAAAAGCAGTAACTGTACTGGTACAGGAAGTTCAGCCGGAAAACCTGGAACAATACATTAGAATTTCAGGTAAACTGGAAGGCATTTCCGATGTTACAGTCGTTAGTGAAATTTCCGGAAAAATTGCCAAGATCAACAAAAATCTTGGCGATTGGATTAATGCTGGTGAATCAATTGGTCAAATTGATAATTCAAATTACGTAAATCAGTTTGATCAGGCAGAAGCTAATCTGATGGCAAGCGAATCAAATTACGAAACCGCAAATATTCAAATGCAGGTATCTGAAAAATTATATAAAGATAATAAGATATCAGAAAGCGAATATTTATTGACCAGAAGTGCGCTAAAATCTGCTGAAGCTGCCTTAAAAGGTTCTGCCGCCAACAGGGATAATGCGCGTATAATGCTGGCTAATTCTAAATTCTCAGCTCCTGTATCGGGCTATATTTCGGAACTGAACCTGAAACTCGGAGAATTCATTTCCCAAGGCTCCGTAGTTGCCAATATAGTCAATAATCAGAAACTGATTATCAGAACCGGTGTCGGTGAATCTGATATTGCCTTCATTAAAAAAGGAAACAAGGTCATTATCAGATACAATGAACGGGAATATATAGCTTACGTCACTGGTGTCGGGATAAAACCTGTAACCGGCGGCAATAATTATCCCGTGGAGATCCAAATGGAAAATCCTGACAGGGATCTTCTTCCTGGAATGGTAGTGGAAGGCAACATACACACCCAAACTTACGAGAATGTAATTAATACTTCTATTGAAAATCTGCGGGAAAAATATGATCAGAAATTTGTTTATGTAATAAACTCTGAAAAACGAGCTGAAATGCGCTATGTAGAAATAGGTGAAAAAATTGCAAATAACGTTATAATTACTTCCGGTCTCATAAAAGGGGATAAGCTGGTAATAGATGGTATAGACAGTCTTACTGAAGGATCTCTGGTTGATATTAAATCCGGATTTTAACCAAATTTGAACAGGGAGATGATATGTCATTAGCAAAATTTTCAGTAGAGAATGGTGTACTCATCAATATGATCATGATCATAGTGTTCATATTTGGTATTTATACAATGATTAATATGCCCAAGGAAGAATCTCCGGCTGTCGATTTCGGAGCTTTTTACATTATGGTAAACTATCGGGGAGTATCTCCAACTGAGATGGAAAAACTGGTGGTTAAGAAAATTGAAGATCAGCTTACCAATCTGGAAGATGTCGATTATATTACCTCAACAGCTTCCGAAGGAAGGGCAATAATTTATATACAGATGGATGCCAAAGCTGATATTGATAAGGCCTGGAATGAGCTTAATTCCGAAATGGATAAAGTCAACGATCTGCCGGAAGAGGCAAGCGATCCTTATCTGCTTCAGCTTAAAATGCGGGAAGTGAACGAAATCTGTACCGTTGCCCTGGGAGGAGATCTTTCGGATAATGCTTTAAGGGAACTGGCAGATGATTTTAAAGATGAAATTCTTACACTGGATTATATTTCCAAAGTTGAAATAGCTGGGACAAGAGATCGTCAGATCTGGATAGACAGTGATATTAACAAACTTACAGCCTACAAAATATCACTTAACGATCTTGCTAATGCCATTAACCTGAGAAATCAGAACGCACCAGGTGGGTCTATAAAAGTAGGTTATGCTGAATTTTTGATCAGAACAGTAGGAGAGTTTGACAATATCGATCAAATTGCCGATCTGGTAGTAAAAATGGATGCCAGCGGCAGCTCTGTAACTGTTCGCGATCTTGCTGCTGTTAAAGACACTTTGGAAGAATCGAACACCCTCAGCAAACTGAACGGTAAAAAAGCCGTAACTGTCGAAATTTATAAAAAAGCTGCTGGAAACATTATCAGTGTGATGGCTAATGTCCGCAAGAAAGCTGCCGAATTCGAGAACAGGACCGATGGACTTTCTGTCGAAGTAAGAAATGATGGTTCCATCAGGGTAAAAAACAGCATCAGCACCCTGGGTAATAACGCCTTAATGGGAATCGTGCTGGTATTTATCCTGCTGTGGATCTTTATTGGCTGGAAAAATTCATTATTTGCCGCCTGGGGTATCCCCTTCAGTTTTCTACTTGCCTTTATCCTCATCAATCAACTGGAAGTTACACTTAACAATCTCAGTCTTTTCGGACTTATCCTGGTTTTGGGAATGATCGTTGACGATGCCATTATTGTATTGGAGAATATTCATCGCTACAGGGAAAAAGGTATGAGTCCCCGCGAAGCAGCCATAAAGGGAACCCAGGAAATAATGTGGCCGGTTATTGCTGCTGTTGCAACAACTATCGCCGCCTTTATGCCACTTTTACTTATGGAGGGAGTACTGGGCCAATTTATGAGCGTCTTCCCTATCGTTATCACCATGGCTTTACTTGCCTCCCTGTTTGAAAGCCTGATTATTCTGCCCTCACATGTAGCAGAATTCAGCGGAAGAAAAAATATCAATCGAAAAGAAAATGTTCATAAACTACACGACTGGCTGGTAAAAAATTATCGTAAAGCCGTTAAAAAAGTTCTAAGACATAGAATAATTGCTGTTCTGTTACTTATACTTGCCCTACTGCTTTCTGTGACTGCATTGTTTTCCGGACTGGTAAAATTTCAGTTTTTTGGCCGTGGTACACCAAAAACTATAGGCATAAACATTCAAACACCCACAGGTACAAGTCTGGAAAAAACTGACGAAGTTGTTACCCGTATTGAGAACTTCATAATGGAAATGCCGGAAAAAGCGGATGTAGAAGCTGTTGTAACAACAGTTGGCCAATATCGTGAAAACTTTCGGGATCAAGTAGATACCCGTAATGCCTCCATCAGGATCGATCTGGTAGAACTCGATGATATGCAATTCACTCATGATCAGATCAAAAATAGGATCAGAAAATATCTTGAAACCCTTACGGGTCTTTACAATTATCGCTTCTTAGAAGGGCAGAGAGGAGGTCCTCCCACCGGTAATGATATTGAGCTAAGAATCAAAGGCGAAAACTTGAACCGTCTAGAAGAAATTGGAGAATATGTATTATCTGAATTGGAAAAAATCCCGGGAACTACTGACCTGGAAACGAGTTTCTCTGAAGGAAAAAAAGAAATCAGAATAATCCCCAAACATGATAAGTTGGGTTTATATGGCATCACTGTCCAAAATATATCTTCACTTATCTGGTATGCATCCTATGGAAGTAATATTTCCAAATATCGTGGATCCGGTATGGATGAATATGAGATTATTTTAAAGGTCAGGAATGATCAGATCAATGATATTTATGATCTTGAAAATCTGCCGATTAGAACAGGGAACGGAGATATTATAGCTTTAAAAGAGGTTGCTGAACTTGAGATCGGCTCCGGCTATTCCCAAATCCAGCATCGTGACAGAAAAAGAATTATTTCCGTTGTCGGTTCAGTAACAACATATGAAGAAAACGGACGCACTTTTAACAGAACTTCTGATGAAATTAACGAAATTCTTCTGGGTAATTCCCTCACTGGAACAAAAGGTATTCTGTCAGACTTCTCTGAAAGATTCCCAGGTTATCAGCTGGAAAGAGGAGGTCAGGCTGAACAGCAGAGAGAAATTAATAACTCGCTCTATTTCGCCTTCGGGGTTGCGTTATTACTGGTTTTCTCCATTCTTGCCACTCAGTTTAAATCTGTTGTACAACCATTTATTGTTATGGTCACAATTCCCTTTGCCTTTATCGGCGTTGTCTTCGGCTTGCTGGTAACAGGCTTACCTTTCTCCATGATGACTATGATCTCGGTAGTTGCACTTGCCGGAGTTGTTGTAAATGACGCTCTGGTGCTGGTTGACTTTGTGAATCGAGAACGAGCCAGCGGAACAGACAGGTGGAATTCCCTTATTAATGCCGGTGCTATACGATTACGACCTATAATTATGACAACTGTTACAACTATCGCTGGCTTTATGCCAATAATCCTTTCCACTTCCAGTATTACTTCAGAATATAAGCCCATGGCTGTTAGCATAGCCTTTGGACTGGCCTTCGCAACAGTTCTTACTCTATTTGTTATTCCAGTTATATATTCGCTGGTAGATTCCATCTTTGGAAAACTTGGTTTAACTCGTTTCAAATCTCATGAAAAATATGAAGATTGCGTCGATTGTAAATAATTGATTAACACATGCGGGAGCTTTTACTGCTTCGTAAAAACTCCCGCTCTTCCATTATTTCAGCTTTTCCAATCTGAAAATTCATACAAATAAATAAACAAAATCCGATTTTCTTTAGCTTGACAGCCAATTAATACCAGATTATCTGATTCCCAATAAAAAATAATGAATGGATATAGAAT
>LKUH01000261.1 GCA_001412425.1 Candidatus Cloacimonas sp. SDB | reverse complement strand
AGGCGTTTTCAGTATAGCTTCAGGGGCGATGATAAGTTCCGGAATATTTATTCTGCCCAGCCTGGCTTTTTCACAACTGGGTTCCGCTGTATTTATTGCTTATTTTATTGCCGGAATATTGGGATTGCTGGGAATGTTGAGTATTGTTGAATTATCAACTGCAATGCCCAAAGCCGGGGGCGATTATTTCTTCATCAACAAGAGTTTGGGTCCCTTATTCGGGACTATTTCCGGCTTTCTGGGCTGGCTGGCATTATCTTTGAAAAGTGCTTTCGCAATTTTTGGTATAGCGGAAATAATCCTGTTATATTTTGGTTTTGACCCTCTGATCTCAGGCCTTTTTCTGTGTCTGTTTTTTGTGGGCATGAACATAATCGGAGTTAAACAATCTGCCTTGTTTCAAATTTTAATGTTATTGAGTTTATTACTTTTATTAATAATTTATATTTTTTTCGGTTTTTCAAAGGTTGATCTGGGAAATTTTTCTTCCCTTAGAACAGTAAGATTCAATGATATTCTGATCACTTCAGGATTTGTGTTCATCGCTTTCGGGGGATTACTGAAAGTGGCAAATGTTTCAGAAGAGATTAAGAATCCCAAAAAAAATATACCGCTGGGCATGCTTTCTTCGATAATTGTAATCACGATTCTTTATACTTTCATAACATTTATTTTAACAGGTACTTTGGATCCTGAAGTTTTCAGAAACTCACTTACACCTGTAGCTGATTCTGCCAGAAACATTATGGGAAATCCGGGTTTTGTAATGATAATTATTGCTGCAATATTGGCATTTTTTACTACGGCAAATGCCGGAATAATGGCAGCTTCACGCTATCCCATAGCTCTTGCCCGTGATAACCTGATCCCGCACAGCCTAGCCAGAATCAGTAAAAAACATAAAACGCCAGTAATCTCAATTATTCTTACCGGTATATTGCTGTACGTTTCTTTACTACTGCCTCTGGAAATGCTGGTGAAAGCAGCTTCAACCGTAATCTTAACATCTTATGTGTTAACGAATCTTTCTGTAATCATTCTTCGAGAAAGTAAAATTATCAATTACAAGCCCAGTTTTAAATCTCCTCTTTATCCCTGGCTGCAGATTGTCTGTATAATTTTATTCTCATTTTTTATATTTGAACTTGGCGTAGCTTCGATAGAATTGAGTTTGTCTTTTTTGTTTTTATGTACTTTAATCTACATGCTTTACGGCAGAAAAATGTATAACAGGGAATACGCTTTATTGCATCTGATGAAAAGAATAACAGATAAAAGACTGATGGAAAATGTGTTTGAGGACGAATTAAGAGAGATCCTTGTAGACCGGGAGAATATTGAACAGGATAATTTTGATAATTTGATCAAAAATGCTGATATAATTGATATTGACGACCCAATGAATTTTGAAGAACTGCTTAAAATTGTTGCTGAGAAAATAGCGGATAAAGCAAATATCAGCAAAAATGACATTATTTCGAGATTTCTGGAGAGACAAAATGAGTGCAATATGGCTATAACCGATTTCTTTGCTATTCCTCATATCATGATCGAAGGTGAGGAAATAATGTTCCTGACCATTGTCAGAAGTAAAAAAGGGATCAGGTTCACCGAGAAGGAAAATGAAGTTAAAGCAGTATTCTTTTTGGGGGGAACCAAAGAAAAACGAGCTTTACATCTTAAGACGATTGCTGCCATTGCGACACTGGTGGGAACTGAAGATTTTCAGGAAAACTGGCTGAAAACCGAGAATTCCATTAAACTGAAGAATTTGATGATCTTAAGCAATCGAAAACGATTTCATTAATATTTCAACCGCTGATTTTTACCATTCTTCTAATTCAAACAAAAGTTCTATATTCTGTCCACTGTCACCGAATCTACCGGAAAGTGTAATGTAGAGATCAGGATATTTTTCACTTGTCAGGGTGATATTTGTATCAGTAACACCCGCTTCGGTTGAACTGTTTTCTTCCAGGGTCCAGGGTCCAAGAATTTCATTTCGACTGCAATAGTGCAGAGCATTTTTTATCTTAGAGAAAACATCTTCGGCTTGAGCTGCATCATTGCCCTCAAAATAATAGACTAGTACATTGTTAATGCCGTAATACATAACATAATCATAGTATTCCTCATAGAAATAGGTTGTCTGACCCGCAGCGGGGAAATTTACATTAACAATGTTTTCAGGACCATAGGCAGTTTCAATTTCCTGATCAGTTATTATTTCCGAAAAATAATTTCCGGAAGATTCTACTACCCTTTTAAAAGCATTGATAAACTTTTCCTGATCAAAACTGTCTGCTGTTTTCTCCTGCGAAAAAAGAAAGCTGAAAATTGTGATTATAAATAAAATAAGTAAGGCACGATTTTTCATTAACCACCTCCCTGAGTTATTAATTTATTTTCACGAAAAGTAATCATAAAATGTCAAATTAATAGTGTGAGCTCTTAAGATTTAGAACTGAATGGGTGCTATTTTTTGGTTTTGCGTCTCAGATCGGTAAGCAGTTTTACAGCATCTTTTTGATCTTTTAAGATATACCTGGCTTCTGTATAAATATGTCCAATTTTAATGGAATAGGAATGTTCGGGCAGATTATGAAATAATTCTTCATCCGACCAGTCAGCACTCAGAGCGAGGATAAAATCATAGTTTTTCTGATTTAACCAATGCTGGGCAACCTCACTTTTATCAATTCCGTAATAAACTTCGACCATCTTATTACCGTGAAAGACCTGAAGATTCATATTTTGGGTAATTGACAGCAGGTTATCAACTAAAGCTTTGGAAATGTAGGAAGATTGTTCAATATCAGATTTATGATAATACCAGGAGACTGACATGTCTTTTTCTTCGATAATTGACCCTGGTAACCTGTCTGTATAGATTTCCAGTATGGAAATGATCTTTTCTTTCCATTCGGTTGACATGGGTTTGAGCAATTGCCAGGTTTTTTTATCTGCCTTCTTGATCCAGGTTATATGTTCAGCTGTCATATTTACCGGTAATCTGGAAAACCACCTATCCATGTAATCCTTACTGCATCCGCTGATGATGATAATATCCATATTGGCTTTTTTTGCCAGATCTTTAAGTAAAAGTATCAATTCGGGATCAGGTTTTGCCTCCCGATATTCTTTAGTTGGGGGAATTAGAATGCCGTCATAATTAAGGATAAGAAGTCTGTTTTGAGCTTTTTTGTAATTTTTTAGAAGTTTTGCTTTAATCTGGGGTTTAAGTTTTTTCTGGTCATAGGAAGTGGTAGATTCTTCATGAATTTCTTTAAGTTTTTCAATAAAATCGTTGGCCCAGCGGTTTACATCGTATCTTTTAAGTCTCTCCTGCATAATTGTATTAGCTCTGATCTGAGTTTTATCGGGAACATTCAGGGCTTCTTCAATAGCATCGGCAATTTCGTCAATATTGTTGGGATTGATGATGATGGATTCGTTTAATTCTTTAGCAGCACCGGTGAATTCGCTTAAAATCAAAACGCCTTTCTTATCTGTTAATGAAGCGATATATTCTTTGGCAACCAGGTTCATTCCGTCCCTTAAAGGTGTTAAAAGAGAAACATTACTCATGCGATATTGCGCGATCAGTTCTTTATGGGGCAGAGAAGTGAACTGGTAGATGATGGGAGTCCAGTTGAAGCAGCTGTAATCACCGTTTATTTTTCCCACCAGTTGATCCAGATTGCTTTTAATTTCCTGATATGATTGAACACCAGTTCGAGACGGTACAACAATCATATTCAGATAAACCTTTTTATGCCATTGGGGATTTCTTTTCAGGAATAATTCAAAACCCTGCAATCGTTTGATTATGCCTTTGGTATAATCAAGTCGATCAACCGAGAGAATAATCTTTTTCTCATTCTCTTTCGGTTTTGAAGAACGGAAGGGTGCTACATTCATATCATGAAATTTGGTAAAGTCTATACCCATGGGGAAAGTGCTGACCTTAACAATTCTGTCATGGTGGGCAATTTCACCCATGTAGTTTTCCAGGCCAAGGATACGCAGGACGCAGCGAAGGAAGTATTGCGTATAATCATGAGTATGAAAACCTATAAGATCGGCACCCAGTAATCCTTTCAGAATCTCGGTGCGGGGTTCTTTCTGCAAGGTGCGATACATTTCATAACCAGGAAAAGGTATATGCAGAAAGAAACCAATGGGATTTTTAATTTTTTTGCGCAGTAGATCAGGCAACAGCATCAGATGATAATCATGAATCCAGATAATGTCATCAGGCCTGATGGTTTTAAGCAGTTCTGCACAGAAAATCTCATTCATTTTTTTGTACATCTGCCAGTTTTCCATTTCAAATTTGCTGTAATTGGGAAAATAATGAAATAAAGGCCAGATCGTTCTGTTACAGAAACCGAGATATACTTTATCCATGAGAGTTTTTGAGAAAAAAACAGGAGCAG
>LKUH01000260.1 GCA_001412425.1 Candidatus Cloacimonas sp. SDB | reverse complement strand
AAGCATTCCTGTAATCCGTGAAAATGGACTTTGAAAATTAAAAAACCTCCTGCTATGATTGATGTGTGCCTCAGAAACGCACAAAAATCATAATAAACAGGAGGTCGTAAGTAAATGAAAAATCGTAATGTTCAAAAGTTAGAAGCAATAACCCCAGGCACACTAATAGTGGGAGTAGATATTGCAAAGGAAACACAATGGGCACGGTTCGTTGATTATCGTGGTCTGGAATTAAGGAAAGCCTTTAAATTCAAGAACCATAAAAACGGCTTTGATAGTATTTTAGCAAGTATAAAGGCAATTTGCAAGAACAGAAGACTTGATGATGTTATCGTAGGTATGGAGCCCACCGGGCATTACTGGAAGCCCCTGGCAAACTATTTGCTAATACATGAAGTAAATGTCGTTATGATTAATCCCTACCACACAAAGCGGGCAAAGGAGTTAGACGATAATAGTCAGACTAAAAGTGATAAGAAAGATGCCTTAACCATAGCCAGGCTTGTTCGAGATGGCCGGTATTATGAAGTATATATGCCACAGGATATATTTGCAGAACTAAGAGTGCTTGGAAATTCCAGAATAAGCCTGATGAAACGTTCTAATGCCTTAAGAAATACTATCACGGCAGTGATGGATGAATATTTTCCGGAAATAGTGACTGTCTTTAAATATCCCTTAAAAGGCAAGGCAGCGATGCAAATATTGAAATCCTGTCCCTTCCCCTTACTGATACTTAAACTAGGTATAGATGGGGTGCTTGCTGAAATAAAAAAGGCAGTTAAAAAGACCGTAGGCAGAAAAAAGGCCTCACAACTTGTGGAAACAGCCAAAAGCTCAATAGGGGTAGGTTATGGGTTAGTATCAGCAAAGCTGAAATTAGGGTTAATGATCGAGGAATTGGAATTATTAACCAAACAGCTTGAGCAGTTAGAAAAGGCAATGGAGAAGGCATTAACTGATACCGGGTATGGTGAACTAATTCTTAGTATCCCCGGAATAGGAGTAGTGACAGCAGCTAGTCTTTTAGGTGAGATTGGTGACCCGATGAGATTTGATCATCCACGTCAGATATGCAAAATGGCAGGATACAACCTTATAGAGGACAGCTCGGGTAAGAATAAAAGCAAAACGAAAATATCCAAGCGGGGACGGAAGAATCTGAGGAGTGTCTTGTATCAGATGGCCAGAACCATGGTTGCCGTCAACGCCGAGATAAAAGAGCTGTATCAATACTTAAAAACAAGGCCTAATAATCCTCTTAAGAAGAAACAAGCACTAGTTGTTATTTCAAAGAAGATAGTAACGGTAATCTATAACCTAATAAAAAAGCAAACCGAATACCAGGCAGAATTAGTACTTGGTGAGTTTAGAAAGAACCAGATAAGACAAGCTGCCTAAAGAATTAAGAAACCAAAGACCGATAAAGCGGAGATAAGGAGGATTCCTCCATTAGCCCAATGAGGCAGCATTTAAGCTTAAAAAACTATCTCCGCTTTTATCCCTAAAACAGAACGAAGGAATGTAAGGGCATAGACCCAGCGAGGTATGATAGGGTGAGTTTTAGGATAATATCGGCTAATAGATTCGAAATTCTTCGCATTCCTATGAATGACGGAGATATTTAAAGAAAAACTTTCAAAGAAAGAGATAGG
>LKUH01000259.1 GCA_001412425.1 Candidatus Cloacimonas sp. SDB | reverse complement strand
CTGGACGCTTCCGCAGTGCGCTGGTAAGTTAAACCCAATTTATTAAATTATGCGTTCGAAGCTGAGACCTTTGTTTCTCTACTTGCATCTATCAAAACCACATCTCGATCTTCTTCTAAATTTAAATCGTTCATTATACCATATACTTTTGATAATTCTTTTTCTGAGAAATACAAAATGACCTTAATATCTTTATTTGTGTTGCTTGCTTTTTTGTAGATTTCTACTTGTTTTGCAAGATTTCTTCTAAGCTTAGTATTAGACGCTAATTTAAATTCTACGATAGTCTTATCTCTACTCCCCATTGAAATCTTGAAATCAGAAGGACCTCGACCATCGTTAACTTCAGTACTAACATCAGCTTGTGTAGCATACCACGTAAGTCTGAACATTATTTGAATGTCCTTCTCCCGTTTTATTGGTTCTCCTTTATAATAGAAAACTTTGTAACCATCATTGTTTTCTATTACTTGCTTTAGATACTTTACCCGCAGTAATGAATCTTCATAAGTATCATATTTAGTACTAAAGAAGTTTGTGTTATTGCTAATACATCCTAAAAATGACATTACTGAATCAATAAAAATACTTTCTACTAATTCTACCTTTTCCTGACTTACATCTCTCGCTTCTGATCCTCGATCTTCCTTATATTTAATATAATAATCTAGAAAGTTGGGGAATTTCTGTATTACTCTTCTAATTGATTCTAATACTTCAGCTTTTGTGTGTTTCTTTCTTTTGGGAGGTAATTCTGGTAAGTTTTGGATAAAATACCGATTTATAGTATCTCTCAATTCAGGATTCGAGATTGAATTTGCGATATCATGGAAATCTTTAACAATATCTTTTTGATTAATCCAATTTTCATCTTTAGTTAAAATATCTTTAGGGGTTAATAAAACGTAATCACCATTGATAAATGGAAGATAATATTTTCCAGAACTCCAACGAAATGTTTTGTAGTTAAATTTTACTCGATCTACTGATACTAATTTACATAAAGCACTATCAAGATTTTCCTTCGCGAATTTCTCTGTATATTCACATAAGAAGTTTTTTATTAAGTTTACAGTGAAATCGCTTATGTTGTCTTTACCAACTCCACTATTAACAATACACAACTTCTCCAAATGACTACTTTTGGTTACAGTTTCATCACCAAAATTAGAAAATATAGTATTAAGATTTTCCATTAATGCGACAGCAAAACCTCTGCCTAACCCACTACCACAATTTCCGATTTCACTATAACCAAGCCAATTTTGCTTAACTTCACTAAACATATACCAATTACGTAAAAACCCTTCTGATATATGGGTATCATTTGTTCTATCTCTTAGAAAACCAACATATTTTAATATGTTATTATGTAATTCTTGATATTCCTGTTTATCACTTTCAAATAAAAGAAATGGATCAACAAATAACGGTAAATCATTTATTAACGAAATATTCAAAGCTCCATATTCTTCAATTTTACTTTCTTCAATGTTAAAAATATCTGAAAAATAAACATTCATTATTCCCCCATTTTTATATACTTATACCAATTATTAATAGCAAAAGTCCTAATTCCATTTTTTGGATTATAGAATTTATACAATGATTTATATTTATTTTCAGCTTCGTTAAAAGTGACTTTATCAAAGTAGCCAATCGAAGCTAAATAAAGTAATCCTATTACTGGAGATCTAGATTCTCCTTGATTACAATGTACCAAAGTTTTGTGATTAATAATCTTGGATGTTATGAATTCTAAAGCTTTATTTATGATAACTTCAGGAATATATTTTGGATCTTCAGTATCGATTAAGTTCAGATATAGACGATTTCCGCGTTCTGCAAAGAAATATTCTGGATGATTTTTAGGTGCACCACGACTTTTATATCCTAGTAATATCCGATGATATGGTTCCTTACATGCATGTACAGTAGCCCAATCAAATCTATTTCTAATATTATTTTCAAAGTCATATTGATTTCCAATAAATAAATTTTCGTAGATTTCAATCATAATTTTTTCCCGATTTTTTAGTATATTACATGATAGATTTTTATGTAAATTTAATCATTGTTTTTTAGTTACGTGAGATACCGTCCCAAAAGTTGGTGTAAAAATGTAAGGGTATCGACAGAAATAAGTTGAGCCATAATTATCTCATTGTTTTTTTCAAAACAAACCTAATATAAGGAGATTAAAAATGGCTCAACGACAAAAAGATGAATTATTGGGAAAAATGGT
>LKUH01000258.1 GCA_001412425.1 Candidatus Cloacimonas sp. SDB | reverse complement strand
TTGGACACAACCTCTGAAAAATTAAGAGACACATTTCAACCAACCAGACAATTTCTTTGTTTATAAATCAAGTTATATTTTCTTCTTTGCTTCATTGTTTCAATTTTAACCCTTTTCCGATTATCCAGAACTTCATGATAACGATTGAAAAATACATCTGCCGGAGTTACGTTATTTATTGATTCATGATACCTATCATCATTTTCATCAAATGTTATTCTTACTGATTCTCCCCAGAATGAGTAAAGTGTAGATATTACAAGCAATAAAGGAATAAAAAGTATTATTTTTTTCAAAATTATCAAATCCTTTTGGATTAATGGTTTAAAGTTAAATATATTTACTCTTTCATTATAAAAATATATGCAAATTAGTCAAATGTTTTTCTGAAAGTAAATTAATTTTGATCTTACCTCCAAATTGGTCTGTATTTGACGTTGACTCCACAAACTGGTCCATTTCTAATGTGTTAGAATTAGTTTTGACCTTCTCCCCAAAAACTGGTCCACACACAATGTATGAAAATGGGTAAATTTATACACTTAATCTGCTATATGGTGTAAAACTAGCATTTGAAAAATATTAAATTATTAGTTTTTCAATCTGTCACACGAGATGTATGAATTATCTATCATTAGTTCTATAATTCGAATTCAGAACCTGCTGGAGGTTCAATTCCTAAAAATTCTCTATATATTCTCTCCCGATACTCAGCTCCAAGTTTGTTAACTTCCTGAATAAATAGTTGGTAAGTGCCTTCACCACCAATGAAATCCCAAAATTCATTTCCAATTAAAACTACGGGGTCATTAACCATATCAAACCAACGCTTTGGGAAAGACCAATTATAATCTTCTTTTCTTCCGTATGGATTATATGGTAAAGCATAAAAAGCATTATCAACTGGTTTTTCTTCCATGCAAAGTAATTTAAATATTTTTTCTTTACTTACAGGTAGTAATACTTGAATAAGGGAGAGTGTAAAAATTTTGTGTAACCCTCCTGATTTCATTTCCAGTCAATTTGCTATTTTAACAATCTTATATGCATAAGTTGCTGATCCAGATTTTAACAGGCAAACATAAATCCCAGCTGCAGCCCGATCAGCATTCCAGTGGACATCATGCCTGCCGGCGGTAAAATCTCCTGCAGCCAGTTTTTCCTGCAGCTGACCTTTGATATTATAAATATTTAATTCAATCTCACCACTCTTCGGCAATTCAAAAATAATCCTGGTTCCACTGTTCCTTCTCTTACCGTAAACGGGATTCGGCTGGCTCCATAATTTTACCCCGATTCCGGGAATTTCAGTTTCAGGGCTGCTTACTTCAGCTCTTCTTCTGGCAATGACTCCCTGTTGTCCAACAACATACGCCAGGTTATGATCAACCGGAAGGTCAACATCCATGAAATGACCAAAGACAGCAGTTTCAGATTCCCAGTCATTACCTCCATTTTCTGTAATAATCACACTACCATTATTACCAACCACCATTCCGAAATCAGTATCTGCGAAATCTACAGAATTGTATAAATTGGTATAATGATTTGTAGCAAAATCAGGCAGATCTACCTGCGTAATGCAACCCCAGCCGTCCCAGCGGCGTGAGACCACTATTCCTTCCGATCCCGAAAAGGAGTGACAGTTTAAGGCTCTGCCTTCATGGGAAACCCCGCCATCAACCAGGTAAAAATCCTCAAAATTGAAACTATCTCCCCCATTGGCAGTGAATGCCAGAAGTGGTGCCATTATCGAGTTCTCACCAGCCAGGAAACCACTAACATTGTCCACCATATGAGCACCCCAGAAGCCGCCGCCCCAGTAATCTGTCTGCTTAATATTCCAGGTCAGACCTCCATCATCCGTACTCAGGATCGTTTGAGCAGCACCACCGGCTATACCATTGCCTTCCGGATGGATAAAAACACTGAACATATCATAGTTCAAACCAATAACCGTGATCGGAGACCAGTTCATACCACCGTTCTCTGTTCGGATTAAAGTTGCTGAAGCGCCGACAGCGACTGCTTCATTCTCATTGAAAAAACATACTGAATAGAGATCTGCTGTAGTTCCACTTTCACTCAGCAGCCAGGTTTCACCACCATCTTCCGTTCTCAGGATTGTCCCTTCATCGCCAACAGCCATACCCGTCTCAGCATTAAAAAAATCAACCGAATTCAAATTGTGAATTGTACCTGAATCCTGCATTTCCCAGATGATCTGTGCACTTGATGAAAAGAAAACCAGAAGAAAAATAATTACGAACATACCCTTCATAATACCACCTCCTGATATTTGAGAAACAAATTAAAATGCAATATGTCAATTCTTTTTTACAAAAAGATGAATCATATTATAATATATAATTTCCGGAATTTTTCAATGAGATTGGCCCTCAAATCAAGCCCAATTAATTTCTCGTATCCAAGCCCCAGTTCAATTAACTCCTCGTATCCAAG
>LKUH01000257.1 GCA_001412425.1 Candidatus Cloacimonas sp. SDB | reverse complement strand
GAGTCGAATCCTTAAAAAATAGTGTTTCATCAACAAATTCTAACTTAGCATTATTTCGTTGACAGGTTAAATATTATAACTAAAAAAATTATCAATTGGAGGATAAAATTATGAAAAAGACCTATTCATTTATTCTATTCACTTTTATCTGTACTTTATCTTGGGCTGGAACGCTTTTTGTAGGTTTGGAAGGTTCCACGCTGTCTACCTATTCTTCTGATCTTTCCGGATTTCCGGATGTAACCTGGAATGCCCATTTTAATTTTGATGTTTCCGGTGCAGCAGCAACACCGGAAGGAATGCTCTATCTCTGTGAAGGCGCTTTCAATACTCATCTCTACTCGGCAACTCTCACCGGTTATCCTCAGCAGATTTGTACTGTTAGTGAAGACATGAGCAGCTTAGCCTACGGCAGGAATACACTTTACGGCTATTCCAATTATGCTTACCCCAAAGGAATTTACAGCATTGACCCAAGCACAGGTAATGCCACCCTGGTGCTGGATGTTCATACCGACTACGGTTTCCGCTTTTTTGCTCTGGATTACAATCCGGTCGATGACCTTTTCTATGGATATACTGAATATGGGACTTCCGGTTTATATTCCATCAATATAGACACTGGTGAAATGATCCAGCTTGCCGGTACTATCCCGGCAGATAATGGCCAGGGGCGGGGAATGGCTGTTGGTAACAACACTGTATATCTAACTGCAACCCGGGGCGATGACGGAATCTCCTATTATGCCTACGATCTGGAACAAGGAACTGGAGGTGATTGGGTGCCTTTTACGAATCCCTATCCCCAGTATCACTCCACAGGTGGGGCAGCCTGGATACCAGATCCGGACGAGACGATCGAACTACATGGTCAGGTAGTAAGCAGTGACCAACCCGAAACAGGTTTGCAGAACTGTAATGTTACACTGATCGGGAGTGAGATCTATGAAGAAGTAACCGATGTTGACGGTAATTTTATTTTCCCTGAAGTTATGCATAATGAAACTTACGTACTTGAAATCTATCACGAAGGTTACGATCTTTATACAATAGTGCTGGAAGTTGAAGAGGCTGATATCGACCTGGGAGTTGTAGTCCTGGCAGAAACAGCGTATCCGCCAGCGAATGTGGTTGCGACCGTTAATTGTTTTAATACGGAAGTAGCACTTAACTGGGATTTTCCCGCTGAAAACGTTAGAGAATTAGAGTTCTTCAACATTTTCCGTTTCCAGCAGGATAATATGGGAAATCCATATCTCTGGGAAGAACTGGCCAACGGTATTGAGACAACTTCTTATAACGATACAACCTGGATAGATCTGGTACCTGATATTTATCAATATGCTGTTATTGCTGAATACACAAACAATATCAGTTCTGAAGCTGCTTTTTCCAACCCGGTGGAAAAAATTCCCGTGGCAACAGATGAATCTTTGCTCATTTCTGCATCACAGGTTATTGCTTACCCAAATCCTTTTAATCCTGCAACTACAATCTTTTATAAAATTAACAGGGAAGCTGCTGCTGATGTCAAGATCTCGATCTATAATTTGAGTGGGCAGAAGGTAAAAGGTTTAACCACTATCCCACAATATAATCAAAGAAACAAAACAGGCTCCATTGTCTGGGACGGAACGGGAGAAAACGGACAATCAGTCACTTCCGGTATATATTTTGTAATTGTCCGGTCAGAAGGGAAAATCCTGGCTTCACATAAATGTCTTCTGCTTAAATAGTATAACAACAAAAGCAGTTCTTTGACAGAAACAGAAGGAATTGTTTTTTACTTTTATGGAGTTCTGAAGGGTGGTAATCTTATTGTAAGATGTTATGCAATTCATCTCATAAGTTTTTAAACCGGAAAAGAGAAATTAACTAATCCGGGAATTTTTTTTCGGGATTTTTATTCTGTTATTCACAATTATTCCAAAAATTATCAGGAATACACCTAAAATTGTAAAAACCGTGATAGTCTCTCCGACGATAATTTTGATAAATCCCAATGAAAGTAACGGTGTGATATAAATAAGACTGTTAACTTCAGCAGTTGTTCTGGATAGTTTCAGTGCTTTTAACCAGATATAGAATGTAATTCCCATTTCGAAAAAGCCAACGTAGATTGTGCCTAGCAAGCCTGTCATGGGGAACCATTTAAAGTCTCCCAGAATAAAAATATAAATTACCGTAAACACTGATCCAAAAAAGAAACTTAATACAAGTTTATGTACTTCGTTGCGGTTATCCTTCATATTTAATAACCAGAAAAGAGCCCAGATTAACGAGCTTGCTAAAGCCAGAAATATTCCCAGGGGATTGGAGAGGGTAAGATCACGGAAATTACCCTGAGTAGATATAATGAAAACGCCCAGGAAAGATATTATCAGCGACAGGATAATTCTAAAACTGATCTTCTGTTTAAGAATTGGGATTGATAATATTACCAGCATAACAGGCCAGATGAAATTTAAAGGCTGAGCCTGTTGAGCCGGAATCAAAGTATAGGCTTTGAACAAAACGATATAATATAGAAATGGGTTGAGAAAGCCCAGTAATAAAGAGTTTACAAATTGCTGGCGGGAAATTTTAAAAAGTAGTCCAGCTTCCTTTTTATAGAGAATTATAAATAAAAAAATGAAAGCTGAAACAAGAGAAGAAAAGAGCAGAAGCATGCTGTAGTGAACGTATCGTAAACTTATTTTAAAAGCTGATGCTGCTGTTGACCAGAATAATACTGCCAATAAAGCCAGAAGATAGGCCTTTTTTTGATTGTTCATTAATAATTGTCCTGCATATTTTCTACAACTGAAATCATTGTTTCTGGGGTTCGATATGTATTGTGGCTTCGATCTTCAGCTCATTACGTAAATTTTCTTCAATGTCGTTAGCAATTTTATGAGCTTCACTGAGTTTTAGATCTGGATCAAGCACAATGTGAAGGGAAATTTCTTTATGTTCACCATAGTTATGACAATGAAAATGGTGAGGATGAATATCCAGATCAGTTGTCTTATTAATAACTTCAATGATCTGACGGGTGAAATTTTTGTCAGCTGGTTCACCCAGCAGCTTGGTTACTGATGTTTTTAAAATGGAATATGCTGCGTGAAATAAAAATATGGAGATTAACAGTCCCATAACACTATCAATCCACCAGAAATATCTGCTCAGGAAGATGCCTGCCAGCACCATCAGAGAGGACAAAGCATCACTGCGGTGATGCCAGCCATCTGCTTTGATCAGATCTGACCCCGATTTCCTGGCACACCAGAAGGCAAATTGAGCCATCAACTCTTTTATTATTAAGGAAATGATAATAATAATGATGGCTATCAAACCGAAATCTGCTGCTTGTTGTTCATTAAAACGCTTTACTGATTCCAGCAGGAAATTGAAGCCAATTACTGCCAGTAAGGTTCCGATAATAACAGCTGCAACTATCTCAGCCCGTCCATGCCCGTAGGGGTGTTCTTTGTCAGGCGGTTTGCGGGCAAATTTAACACTGATGAGAACAATGACTGAAGAAAAGGAATCGGAAAGTGTGTGCCAGGCATCTGCAATAATTCCAACGGAATTGGAAACTATACCAGCCCACAGTTTTACCAGGAAAAGCAGCAGGTTAAGTATTATGGCAACAATAGCTTCCAGATTATTCCAGTTATGCTTACCGGCAATTTTCATGAGATTTGTTTTATTCGTAGACTTTATTATCGTATTTTATTTTTTGAACATAGAAAATTTCGCAGGATCCATTTCCGGTATCATCCCTTTTAAGGCTGGTCCTCCAGCTTACGGAATCATTTTTTATTCTACCGGAGATATTAACGAGATAGCCTTCCATTTCAATAAGCTCGTTCTCCTTGAGATGGAACAGTAATTTTTTCAGATTTTCATTAGCAGGTATGATATGATTATTTGATGAATGTTCAATAATATAATCATCCTTAAATGGTAAGCCATAATTATGTTTAAAGAAATAGAACCTGCCCCACTGACTGAATTTGATTTTTTCGATTATTTCCAGCTCAGCTAATTTTCCCCAGCCGATAGCGAGATCATAGGGTGCCAGTTTTGCTGTCCAGGTGCTGCCGTATTTTTTCTTCGCCAGGATCCTGCCAGAAATTTTATATTCTGCCACAGGTTGAATATAAAGATTTCCTCGGCTGATATCTTGGGTTATTTTTGAGAGACCTGGCTGTTCCTGCTGGTTGGGATCTAATTCAACAGCAATTGGCATAAAATTTTCATAAGCTGGATCAGGTTTATCATAGTAACGATACCCGATCATTCCTCCAAAGATAAAGATAATAATTAAAAGTACATACCACATAAATAAGAATCTCCTTTAGACTAAATATTATACAAAAATCTTTTTATGCTTTTTTTAGGAGTTTTTTCAAATTCTTCTGAAACTGTCTTAATTTCGTTTATAGCCATGTAAGCAGGTAACAGTTCATTCAGTTCACGTCTGTTCTTCTCTATAATTCTGATGAGTTGTTCATCATTTATACTCTGGTTATCAACACTTTCCATGTCGGGATATACCAGGGCGATGATCTTATCGTTTTTCTGGATAACGATTGACTCCTGTACCATTTCCATGTTATTCAATTTTGCCTCGATCTCTTCCGGATAGATATTTTTTCCTGAAGGACCCAGGATAAGGCTTTTGGATCGGCCTTTTATGTAGATCACATCATCTTTATCAATCAATCCCAGGTCTCCTGTTCTCAACCAGCCTTCTTTATCCAGAGCTTCAGCAGTGGCTACTTTATTTTTATAATAGCCATCCATGACATTATCGCCTTTCACCATGATTTCTCCGACGATTTTATAAGGATCTTCGGAATCAATTTTTATTTCCAGAGAATTCACTAATTTACCTGTAGATGCTAATTTGAATTTATTCCAGGCACTATAGCTGATCAATGGCCCGCATTCTGTCATACCATAACCTACAGTGTAACGGAATTTAATTTTTCTCAGGAACAATTCTACTTCTTCATTCAAAGCAGCACCGCCGATAACTATTTCATGGAAATTACCTCCGAAGACTTCAGTAAGTTTGGCATTGATTTTTTTTCCGATTTTTTTATCTACCAGGGGAATTTTTCTGAGTAATTTTATCGTTGGTTTTTCCAGGGTTGGTTTGATCTGCTTTTTATAGATTTTTTCGATTACCAGCGGAACAGATAGAATCAATCTGGGATGAATCTCCTGAAAAGCTTTCAGAATAACTTTGGGTGAGGGAATTTTGCTTAAAAAAGTAATATGACAGCCCATGGTAATGGGGAAGAGAAATTCAAAAGCACAACCGAATACGTGTGCGATAGGCAGAAATGAGACTATATTGTCCCCGGATGTTAGAGGCATGTTATGTTGGGCAAAAACGATATTTGATGAGAGGCTTCGATGCGGCAGCATAACACCTTTTGAGAAACCTGTGGTACCGGAAGTATAAACTAGGGAAGCAAGTTTTTCATTAGAAATGGATTCTAAAGAAAAATTATTAGCATTGAGATTATTATCATATTTTGCAAGGAATTTCTGCCGGTCTTTTTCCAGAGAAACCTCAATGTTCTTCTTTTTGGAAAACCGAGGTGAGAAATCGGCAAGGGAAAATACTGCTTCCAGATTAATCATACGATCGATATCCAATTCAGATAAATTTGCCTCGGAGCTGAAGAGAAGGACTGAATCTGAATGATTTACAATATGATGAACATCGTCAGCTTTAAAATCTGGTAAAATAGGTACGATTACTGCTCCATAAGATAATACAGAAAGGTAAGTTACAGCCCAGTTTACGGAATTTTTTCCGATTAAGGAGACTTTATCTCCCTTTTTGATGCCGTATTTATTAAAAAGGTAATGGAAAAAAAGTATTTTT
>LKUH01000256.1 GCA_001412425.1 Candidatus Cloacimonas sp. SDB | reverse complement strand
ACTGAAAGAAAAAAATCCGGGTCAGTTCATAGAATTGAGTCAGACTTTCGGTATTGAGAATATTATTCATTTAGATTTTGCTGGAGACTATTCCGGTATAGCTTATGATGCTGCTCGAGCTGGTTTCTGGATTGTTAGTGATCAGAATGAAACAGTTTATCTATGGGATAAGATAAACGGTGTCAGAGAACAATATTCTCTTCCAATTACAAAACCAGAAGGTATTTTTTATCTTGCTGAAACAGATTTATTATATATTGTAAGTGATGCTGAAGAAAAAATGTATGTTATGAGAATTGAATAAAAACAGTAAATTAATTCTTAAGGCGTTTCCAAATTAGTTAAAATCATTTAACAACATAATATCATGTTTTAAGTTTCTTCTTTTCAGCAGCCGGGAACAGAATATTATTCAGGATAAGCCGATATCCCGGTGAATTTTTATGCAGGTCGAGAACTGTTTCAGGATCTCCAATTCTGTGCTGATAATCTTCTGGATCATGGCCGCCATAAAAAGTAAATGTACCTTTACCAAAATTTCCGTGCAGATATTTCACTTCCTCAACCTGGGGTGATTCTCCCAGAATAATTACGCTGTTTTTAACATATTTTTTATGAAAGGAAGTTGTCTGCCCCAAAAACCCGTTAATAATGTTAGTATGACATTGAGTAAGCATTGTTGGAACGGGATCGTATTTAGCTGAGAAATCAAAAAGTGTAAAAAAATCTGCCTCTGCCCCACGAAGTTTAGCATAGTCGCTGGCATCGATGGAAGAAAATTCATATTGGTAGGGATTGGTTATCAGGTCAAAATCCTTAAAAGCCAGAGTTCGGGAGAAATCAAGTTTCTGTTTGTAGTTTTTATCTATGCCATCTTCATCGAAAACAGCATCGCAGATATCGACATTTCTTGCTGCAAGTGCGATATCAAAAGTATCGGTTGCGGCACACATAGCGAAGAGAAATCCTCCATTTCTGACATATTCATAGATCTTTTCTACCACAGCGTGTTTTAATTGCCAGACTTTTGAATAACCCATTCCAGCTGCCATCTCTTCATTAATTCTTACATCTTCCTGATACCAGGCTGTATTTCTGAAGCTACTGTAGAATTTACCATATTGTCCGGTAAAATCTTCGTGATGTAAATGAATCCAGTCGTATTCATCCAATTTCCCTGCCAGAACACCGTCATCCCACATTGTGTCATATTCGATCTCAGCATAGGTCAAAGCAAGAGTAACCGCATCATCCCAGGGTTGATTATTGGGAGGAACATAAATGGCAATTCTGGGTTCTTTTTCCAGAACAACAGCATCCATATTGGAATTTTCTATTTCGGCAAAAATAGCTGCAACTTCAGATGCCCCAACTATCTCATAATTTACACCTCTTATATTACAGAGGTTTTCCAGGCTGTAGGAATCAGGAATCAAATAAGAGCCGCCTCTGTAATTGAGCAACCATTGAACGGTAAGCTCCTGCTGCAGGGCATTGAATGCTATACCATAGGCTTTCAAATGGTCTGTCTGGGTTATATCCATTGGGATCAAGATTTCGCCGGAGAGGAAAGAGATCGACACAAGTAAAATAATCATCATATAGAATTTCATATAATTTCTCACTTTTAAAATAATTTTTTTTAGGATCATAATCTTTGTATCTACGATCTCTGCTGCCTAAATTTATGTCAACCGGATATTATCTAATTAAACAAAGTCACTGAATATCTCGTTACTAATGAAATAAGCTTCGGGTTTAAGTTTCACTCTGTTATTGTATATTTCCATAAGGTCCAAATTCAGATATTTTTCTAAAATGAATTTATATTTCTGCGGGAAATTCTCGTTAAATTTTTCATAAAATGTGGTCAGATCAAATCCGTCTGATTTTCTCAGGTTCAAAAAGATGAATTCCTTCTGATGATCGTCTTTTGACAGTATTTGTTTATCAGGCATTATTTTTCTTTTATCCAGATCATTATAGTATTTTCCGAGATCAGCTTTATTGGTATATCTGAAACCGTGAAAATCATTTTGATCGGCTTCAGAAATGATGTAACCAGAAGCTGAAGGTCCTAATCCAATATAAGATTTATCATTCCAATAGGCAAGATTATGCCGGGATTCAAATTCTGGTTTTGAAAAATTCGAGATCTCGTAATGTTTGAATCCATATTTAGTTAAATTTTGTCTGATCTCTTGAAAAAATCCGGCAACAATTTCATCAGTAG
>LKUH01000255.1 GCA_001412425.1 Candidatus Cloacimonas sp. SDB | reverse complement strand
AACAGAAGTGCTGTCGAAATCATTTTTTTTCAGCAAATCAAAGATCAGATCTTGTTCAGTTTTGTTAATTACCTCAGAAAATAAAAAGCAATTAACAAAACATAATATAATAAACAAAAATTTTCTTAAAGTTATAATCTGCATATTCCTTATAATTTTTCTGATGAACTCAAAATTTTACAATTTTTGCCCCAACAGAAAAATTTTGGGACAAAACTGTCCGATTTCCAGCAAAGTTATTTACATTATTTACACTTTTAAATCTTTCCTGTAAAACAATCTTCCTTTTCCAGCTTATTAATATACAATAAGCCGATCCAATTTTTTATGCAAATAACGAACCACACTTATTTCAGCATCAGCATCTTTCTGGTAAGCTGATGTTCCCCGCATTCAAGCCTATATAAATATATACCGGAAGGATGTTTTTCACCATTCCATAAAATTTTGTTAAAGCCCTGTTGAATTTCATTATCAATCAGTTTTTCAATCAATTGACCTTTCGCATTATATATAGAGAGTGTTACAGGTCCCGGCTCTGGAAGATCATACTGGATAAGTGTCTCGGGGTTAAAGGGGTTGGGATGATTATGAAGAGATAGTTTAATAATAATTGATTCATCATTTGCTTGAGTATTATAGATTGTTTCTTCTACAAATTCATAACCATTATCGCTAAAGACAAAGGTTAGAGAGTTCCAGTCTGTTACAGGAATTTCCTCAGAGTAAATAACCGGTAGAGAAAAATCGAAGGAAGTTGGTGTAAGAGAAAAAATTTCATCTTGTTCAGTTGAAACCTGAGCAACAATTGGAAAATTATGATTCAAATCATAATAATCCAATTGTATAAAAGTATTATCATTAATAACATTCGCTGAAATATTGGAAATTTGAGGAAGATCATTAACAAAGGGCTCGATAATATACTGGTCAATAACCTGGATCGAGGGTAGAGAAAAATCCATCAGATCGTAAGTTAACTCAAATTGAGCATCAAATCCCACAAACGCGGTAATAAAATCCAATCCTAATGATCTGCTAATACTGGGCCAGTTCCCAAAGTATTCATCATTTGTAAGATCATCAATAGAACAGGCCATGATCAAAAAACTGTCTACAACTGCAGTTTCAATTTCACCGATCTGCTGTAAATTATCTAAAGACAACTCAGAACCAGCAAATCTATACAGGCCAGGTTGAAAAAAAAGTGGAATTTCTGCTCTGACCAGGGCATATCCGACAGTATCTATAAGAGCATTTTCAGGATTAATAAGACCAGCCAGATAGATATAATATTCTGAGGGGAAAATACCACCTTCGTTGACAGGGAAACCGGTTCCGTCGTTTTTAAGTGCCAGATAGAATCTGGTATCGGAATAACCGAAGTAACTGCCTAAAATATCCAGCTGGTCCGGTCCTTCCGCCATATAATCACCTTCCGGATCTGCAATTATGTAACTGAGCTGTTCAATATCGGGTGGGAATATATCGTCAGGAATATAGGCTGGCATCATAGCTGTAAGAATATCTCCATAGGTTTTAAATCTACAAATATTATTTTCCTGCTGGGAAGCCTGAATGATTCCCTCAATAGTAAATCCTGAGAGATTTTCCATATCTGTTTTGATCCATTCGTTATCCATAAGGTAGAACAGGTCAGTTTGAATAATAGGAAAATCGATAGTCTCACATCTAATCTGGATCTGGTTATCCTGAGTATAAGAACTGTTCCTAATATTGTTCCAGATATTCAATTCCGGTATCTGAGCAAAGATATTAATTACTGCTGAAGCAACGATAAATATGATTAATATTTTTTTCATTTTTTTATCTATCCTGTAAAAATTTGTTGATGAACTACCCCGGGGCAAGCCCCGAGGTATCAAAAAGTGT
>LKUH01000254.1 GCA_001412425.1 Candidatus Cloacimonas sp. SDB | reverse complement strand
CTAACCTTAGGAGACGGAATGGAAAAAAATTATTTTGATAATTGTCTCACTTCTCAGCCGGCACCGGAAGTAGTAGAAACCATGCTGCCTTATTTGAGGGAAAAATTTTATTTTCCTAAGAATTTTGTGCTGAGCGGATCCGAGATCAGTAAAGAGCTAAACAACTTCAAGCAAACCATCGCAGACTCTATGGGAGCTGAGGTTGATGAAATTCATATAACTACAGGCGGTACTTCTGCTAATAATTTAGGTATTAAAGGTTTCCTGTCCGCAAATGCGGATAAGGGTACCCACGTAATTTTGTCCGTGATCGATTATCCCGATTTACTCACAAATGTTGCATTTTTTGAAAACAGCGGATTTGAGATTACCTATTTGCAGACAGATTCGGAAGGTTTCATTGACCTGGAAGAATTAAAAAGCGCGATCAGACCTGATACAATTATGTTTTTGACTACTCTGGCGAATCATGTTGTCGGAACAATACAACCCCTTGCTCAGATCAGAAAAATCCTTGATGACAGTGGTCACAAAATTGCATTATTTGCTGACGCCTGTGAAGCCTACGGACGCATGCTGCTGAATGTGAATGAACTGGGAATTGATCTGATGTCAGTAAGTGCTCACAAGATCCACGGACCTCAGGGTGTGGGTGCTTTATATTTGAGAAAGGGGATCAAAATATCCCAGGTTAAACATGGTATAGACCGGGTTGACAATTATGAGACCGGGGGAGTTAGCGTTGCTTCCATAGCCGGATTCGCAAAAGCTGTCGAGCTGGCTTTTTCTGATTTAGAAAGAGATGTTAACAGGATCAGGTCTTTAAGAAATTATCTTCTGGAGGAGATCGAAAATAGCATTCCTGATACTTTATTGAACGGGCCACGGGGTGAGAAAAGAGTAGCACATAATTTAAATATTTCCTTCTCCTTTATTGAGGGCGAAGCCCTTATGCTGATGCTTGACATGGCAGGAATTACAGTAGCTACAGGCAGCGCCTGCGCCTCACAGGGCTTAAAGGCAAATTATGTTCTAATGGCATTGGGAAGAAATCATGAGGAATCACATGGCTCTTTAAAATTCACCCTAAGTCGTTATAATACAAAAGAAGAAATTGACTTTACAGTGACAAAATTAAAAGAGGTTGTAGCAGAATTAAGATCAAGAAGTCCATTATACAATAAGGAGTAGAAATGCAGTATTCACAAAAAGTTCTGGATCATTTCATGAAACCCCACAATGTCGGTAAAATGGAAGTATTTGATAGTTCCGCAACCGAAGGAAGCCCTGCCTGTGGTGACCAGGTTACCATTTATCTTAAAGTTAATGACGAAACCCACATAATTGAAGATATCAAATTCCAGTCCTACGGCTGTGCTTCCAACATTGCCACAGCTTCCATTATAACAGACCTGGCTAAAGGCAGGACTATTGCAGAAGCAAAAAATATTACCTGGAAAGAAGCTGCTGAAGCTCTGGATGGACTTCCTCCGGTAAAGATGCATTGCTCAGTACTGGCAGTAGATACACTGCGGGAAGCTATTAAGGATTACGAATTAAAGCATCATCTCATTGAGAAAGAAAAATTTTCTAAAGATACAATTCTGGCAGAGCTGAAGAAAGTTATCTACCCGAAGGTGGGTGAAGATATTGTGACCTTAAAAATGGTAAAATATATTGGTTTTGAGAATGGAACTGCTATTATTGATGTTGATATCCCGAAATTTGATAAATACAGAGATAATGTTGGAGAAGAGATCAGGGAACATCTTGAAAAATTCAAGGAAATAACCGATATCAAGATCACAATGTAAGAGAATCTGGAAGTATCCTTTTAGATCTGAATCAATTTTTCACATCACCCCACTCTATGCAGCTATAAAGAACAATTAATTATTTAGATCTTAACATTACAAAAATAAAGAACGGACAGCCGATAAAGGCTGTAACAATTCCCACCGGAATCTCCACTACAGCAATATTCATGGCGATAAGATCGCAGAGCAGAATGAAAATAGCACCCATCCAGACAGCATAGACGTAGGTGAACCTGTTATTGCCTCCCTGAATCATCCTGGTGAGATGCGGTATAATTAAACCGATGAAACCGATAACTCCGGCATAGGCTACTGTGGCACCGGTTAAGAGTGAAGCCGTTATAAATATGCGACGCCTCAGTCTCTTCACATCCAGACCCAGACTGGCAGCCACCAGGTCACCGGTAGTTAGAATTAGAAGCTGATTAATCAGATAGTACATATATCCCATTAATCCGAGGGAAAGAAAAAATAAAGCAATGAACATTTTCCATTCGTTATAATTGAAAATATAGCCCAGGTTTCCCATTAGAACATTTATTATAGTGCCAATATTTTTCTGGTTGAAATACATCAGGAGAGAAATCAGAGCTGAAAAGAACAAGCCGATTATTATACCCGACAGGATAAGTTTTATTCTATTGAAATATCCACCCAGATGTGCCAGAGCCCAGACGAGAGAAGTTGTAACAATTGCACCTGAGAAGCTGAAGACAGGGATAAGCAGGTATAATCCCAGGATCCCTGCCAGAATACTGCCAAAGGCTGCACCGGAAGAAACTCCCAAAATGTAGGGTTCTGCCAGCGGATTATTAAGCATTATCTGGTAAACATATCCCACTCCTGCCAGCACCATTCCGGTTAAACAGGCCAGTAGTAAACGCGGTAATCTTATCGTAAGCAGAATATGCTGGCCGGGAGCACCCCAGAAGAGGTATATCACTATTACGGCTACTGAAATTAAGCTAAGCGCTGAAAAGAGAAGTTGTTTTCGGTTCATAATATTTTTTGTAGAAGCTTCAAAGCCTCAGCTATCCTGGGTCCGGCTCTTAAAATGAGGTCAGGATCTATATCTTCAACTGTATATATCCTGTCATTCCTGCAGGCAGAGATCACTTCCCAGCCCATTCGGTTCTTAACCTTTTCCGCACTGACACCCGGATAGGTTAGCAGAATAATTTCAGGATCAAGTTTAATTACGTCTTCAGCCTTTATCCGGCTGTATTCCCTGGCTAAGGTGGAAAAAATGTTATCAGCTCCGGCAAGTTCAACTAACTCTCCCACATAGGAAGAATCGGAAACACTCATAATAGGATTGCCGTAAATCTCTACATAGATTTTCGGTTTTTCTGCAGATTGGTCTCTCCTGTAGGAATCTATGACGGTTTTTAGGCTATCTGCCAGGGTTTTAGCCTTATCTTCCACTTTCAGAACAACACCAATATCCTCAATTGTTGTCAGCAGATTGGAAATTGAACGAGGATAAAATGAGACCAGAGGAATTCCGATCTTGTGAAGCTGATATGCTATTTCTTCCTGCTCCAGACCCGCAATAAAAACCAGAGTAGGATTCAAAGATATAACTTTTTCAATATCTATTTTACCAAAAGTTCCCACTTTGGGTAGAGAGCGTAATTGTTCCGGATAATCACATTCAACCGTAACACCGACGATATGTTCTAAACCTGCCAGGGCTGAAACTAGTTCGGCTAATTCCGGCGAAGTGATTACGTAGCGTGGATTCAAATCCAAGCTGGTTTTATCCTGACAATTTGTTATAATTACAAGGAAAAATAATAAACTAATTAGTGTTAATAAGCTGAAAAAGGGGACTGATTTTTTTATCAAGTTCTACCTCCCTGTTACTGATTTCAGCTGTGATACAGAAAAACAGAACCTGACAAACAAACATTTTTCTTCCGAAAATGCTGTTACAAGTCCTTCATGGCAGGTTTCCTGGCTTTCAGCAGACTAATCTATCGAGCCTTCCCGTTTATTAACAGTGACCCGAATGTCTAAAACACTGATTACAGTGGCGGAGACCACTCCCGATTTTCACGGAATTCCCTTTTACTCCTGCACCATCAAGCTGCACTCTATAATATTTTATATTTATTTATTTGATCCTGCTGTCAAGGATTAACAAATCAGATACAGCATTAATAAGTCCAACGAAATCCTGCTTTAAACTGTAATCCCTGTTCCGGCAGATAAGACCTTGAAAGATACTTTTTATTCAGCATGTTCTCAACTTCACCTATGATCTCAAATTGTTCAAATAACAGATAGGAAAGATAGACATTAACCAGGTTAAGATCCGGCATTCCCAATCCGAATTCATCTTCTCTGCCGATAATGGAATTATTCTCAGCTCTTAATTTCCAGTTAGAATATGTAAAAGTAAAATAGGCGATATTTTCTAATTCCGGCTGATAGGGAATGTTATTCTTAATATCGGAAAAATTTTCCGGATTAATTCTGTCGTCATTCACTTCATACCTGGTAAAAATCAAATTATTACCAACTTCCATTTTCGCGATTTTGTATGAAAAGTCCAAACCCAATTCCTGCCGTTCGACCTTAGCGAAACCTGTAATTTTGTAGAATCCAAGGCTGTCTGGCACAAAGAAATAATAATCCTGGAGCATACTGAAGCGGAAAGATCCTTTTAAATAGAAAGGACCGAAATACTCCAGGGAAAATTGAGGATTTATTAGTGCAGAAAACTGGTTGCTGTTTTCAGTGAATGTAGAAAATTTATAATTTTTCAGATCATCCAGGTAGGATTTTTTTGTCTGATAGGGTTCATTGGAAATATTCAGAAACAAAGACTTTAGCAGGTTTATCCTGGTGAATAAATCTACCGAGACAGCAAATTCAGCTTTTTCATGTGCATATTTTGCAGACCTGTATTGCAGATATAAACCCAGTTTATTAACAGGTAATCCCTTCATAAACAGGGTAAGGTCTCCCTGAAAATTTTCCTTGAGATATTCCAGGCTGGTCCGGAGCTTAAAGATAGATATGTCCCAGTTGATATTTGATCGAACATCCAATGAAGTAAGTTCTTCATTGATCTGACTGATCCTGTAATTGAAAGCAGAAATGTTGAAAGCAGGAAAATCGATCTTATTTTCAGCAGAAAAACCTGATCTTGTTATTCCCAGGTTCAAACCTTCAATTGCGGTCTCAATTATTGGAGATTCATGATCCAAAAAACTGATTCCGGCATTAAAATTAAAATTTCTGTAAGATGGCAACCAGTTCAAACCACTCTCAAAGTTATGCCATTTTTTTCCCAAAGAATGATTGAACAAAGTGAAGTTAAAATTGGCGAGGTAACTGGCAGAAAGTGCTGCCCGGCAGGATCCGAAAGTATAATTCCCACCCTTTAATTCCAGGCTTAAAAGTTTATCTCTTGCATATGCCACTTGCTTCGGAGTGCTTTCCAGAACAGGTTCGGGTTTATAGTGGAATTTAGTTTTATCATCAACTTTTAAAAGGGAATCCAGATCATAATTTGTACCAAGACTGTCTTTGATCAGGTCAGTTTCACCTTCAATTATTATGTCACCCAGATCAAGCGGGGAAGCTGGCACATTTTGTGCAGACAGGAAGCTGGAAAGATAAATGATCAATAGAAAAAGTATCATCCTGGGCATTATTCGTCTCCCTTCAATTGAGCATCAATTTCACTTTTCATCTCCGCAGTTAGTTCGGCTTTAATCAGATCATAAAGTTGTTCAGCTTCATTAATTCTGTTTGCCTTGATATAGCTGAGACAGGCATAATATTCGGCTTCAATCCGCACTTTTCCAATTTCAGGATAGAGATATCGCACTCTCAACAAATCCGGAATGGCAGCTTCGAAATCTCCTTTTTCGTAAAGCAGCCGGCCTTTTAGAAGTTGAGCATTAGCTTTGGTAGTAACATATTTACTGCCAGCCAGATTGGAAATCACTTGATCCAAACCATCAAATTGGGAATCTGCAAACTTCCATTTTACCCAGATCACTTTAGCTTCTTCCTGCTCCTGCAGTCCGGCAAATTCCAGGAATTTATTATAATCGTTAAGAAACATCTGGTGCCGATTTTTCTGTTCCAGTTCCAGCAAAAGAAGCCAGATATCATAATCACGGCTTTTCAGAGAAGCATTTCTCAGCATCTCAATGGCACCCGGTTCATCTTTCTTTTCCAATTTCAAGTTCGCCCAAGCTTCATAAACATCTGCATCCAGGTATTCGGGTTTGATCTGTTCAAATACCTTTTCTGCTTCTTGCAGGCGATTCAGCTTCGCTAAGGCTCTGGCCCGGTAGATCTGAATATAGTCGGCTGATATCTTATCCCGGATCGAATTGTCGAATTGGTTGAAGGCCTGCAGAATTTCCGACCATAGCCCCTTGCTGTTGAGATATTTAATTTTATCTTTTAACAGAATTGTGCTGAATTCCACATCTTCATATTGTAATAAAATATCATTCACAATGCCAAAATATTCTATTGATTCTTCCTGCTCACAGGACCAGCGGAGTCCGTTAAGAGAATTCTGCATAATTTCAGAATCAACATCTGGATTTATCAATTCTCTGTAATAAAGCGCGGCATTAACAAAATCTCCGTTGTTATAATAGGAATTTGCCAATCCGATTCTGGCTTCAGTTAAATTTTCAGATTGAGGAAAACCGGTTAGGAACTCTTTATATAATTCAGCAGAGGTCGAATAATTCTGAGCGCTGAAAGCGCTGGATGCAGCTTTCAGGAGGTACTCATTATTTTTCTGTGAATCGGCTGAAAGGGTTCGATAAATCTCGGCTGCTCTGCTGTAGTCCTTCATCTGATAAAGTGTCCAGGCTTTTCGGTTCAAAACTTTTTCTTCAGCCAACCTGGAAGGCACATATTCCAATGCTTCGTCATATGCTTCCAGAGCTTTCCCATATTGTTTTCGGGTAAAATTAAGATTTCCTTTTAAGATGAGTTTATCAAAGAGGTATCTTTCACTATCGGGAACATTCTGCAAATTGGATTCTACCTTATCATATTCTTTGAGAAAGAATTTTATCTGAGCCAGCCTTAGATCAACGAGTCCGAGATCAACCTGACCTTTTCTGGCTTTGGTAAAATGCCTTTCCGCATCAAAATATTTTTTCAGATC
>LKUH01000253.1 GCA_001412425.1 Candidatus Cloacimonas sp. SDB | reverse complement strand
AAAAGTAGACCTCCTGATTTTTTCTTCATATTCAACCTTTTTTTCAAAAGTATAATAATCTTTCATAATCTAATATTCGAATAATTTTCTTAATTGTTCCGAATCCAGAGATTTGAAAACACTCTGTCCCTTTTCTATCAGGGCTTCAAACATTTCAAGTTTACTCTGCTGCAGAGTAAGAATCTTTTCTTCAATCGTGTTTTTAGTAATAGTTTTATAAACCAGAACTTTTTTTGTCTGCCCTATACGATGAGCTCGGTCTATAGCCTGATTTTCTCCCATCGGATTCCACCAGGGATCAACAATTATAACCGTGTCTGCAGCTGTAAGATTTAATCCGTAACCACCTGTTTTCAAACTGATCAGAAAAACTCTGATACTATTATTGTTATTGAAATTATTAATGCGCTTTTGGCGATCACTGGTAGAACCGTCCATATATTCAAAAGGTATTTTCAAATCCTTCATTAACCTCTCCAGCAACTTCAGCATTTGAACAAATTGACTGAAGACGAGAAGCTTCTTACCGCTGCTAACCGCATCCTCAATCAGCTCCTTAAGTAATTCCATTTTTCCGGAAAACTCCAGATTCTGATGTATGTCTTTATTTACCAGCATGGGATGATTACAAATTTGTCTTAATCTGGTTAAAGCTGCCAATACGTGAATATAATTTTTATCGAGATCTTTCATAAGCGCGGAAAATCGGGTTTTAAGATCATCAAGTACCTGCAGATAAAGCTTTTCCTGAATATCCGTCATTTTACAGAAAACAGTCTGGATTTGTTTATCAGGCAGCTCAATGAGAACATCCTGTTTTTTTCTTCTGAAAATGAAGGGTGAAATCAGAGAACTTAATTTTTCCTGACTCTTATTATCAATCTGATTTGTTCCCATAAATTCACTTTTGAATTTTTTCAGTGAGGGCAGATATCCAGGTATCAGAAAATCAAATATAGACCACAACTCAGCCGGATTATTCTCTATTGGAGTACCTGAAAGAATCATTTTGTGATTTGCCTTCAGCTTTTTAACAGCCTTACTCCTCTGAGCGAAAGCGTTTTTTATATGCTGCGCTTCATCAAGAATTAAATAATCAAAGTCGATTAAAGAAAGATCTTCGATATCATTCTGAATGATCGAATAGGACGCCAGCACAACATTTACATTCAGATTTTTCCTCATCTTCACACGGTCATGCTGATTTCCTTCATAGATTATGTAACTTAAATTCTTATTGAATTTTTCGATCTCAGCTCCCCAATTATAGAGCAGGGTTTTGGGACATATTACCATTGAAATTGAATTATCAGGAAGATCTGACAGAATCGAGATGGCCTGAATAGTTTTTCCCAGACCCATATCATCAGCCAGAATTCCGGAAAGTCCATAATGTTGGAGCATTTTTAGCCATTGAAATCCAGCTTTCTGATAGGTTCTCATAATTGGTTCCAGAAACAGGGGTAATCGAGGTGGTTTAGAAAGTTTTCGATCTGCTATAGCTCTGAACATCTCTTCCAGAAAACTGTCCCCAAAAATCCGTATCCCCTCATTTACAGTAGACATTTGATATACATATGGAATATTATAAATGGATAATTTATAAGTGTTTTCCGTGATCTTCTCACTCTTTTTTAACATCTCATCAACTTTTTGAAAAGCTGCTTGATTCTCAAAGAAAAGTAACCTTCCATCTTCAAGTTTAAGGAATTTTTCCCTGGTCTTGAAAAATTTTTTCAATTCATGATGGGTGAATTTTATATCCTTGTAATTGTACTCAACTTCATACTCAAACCATTTTATCCGCCCCGGTTTTCTAGCCTTGATTATCGGGTGAAGATCAACTTTATAGACAAATTCCTTTTTCAGTTCAGGAGATAAAATAATATTCCATTCCTGCTTTGCATTTTCAAATACTATTTTCTTTAAAGTTTCAATATTTTCTTCACCGCAAAATTCCAGTATGGAATCTTCATCCAGTTTTCTCTCATTTGATTCCGGTAATTTTTCATAAAATTTCAACACAGAATATTTCACCTGCGGCGGAATATAAAACCAGCTGATTTTATCACCCTGATCATAGCGTACAAGTTCAGCCGGAAATCTGATTACGGACATGGGAATTTTAACTTCATTCCCATAATCCAGTAAACCTTTCATTAATATTTTTTTATTTTGCCTGGAAAGATAGAAGGTTATGATAGGTGTATTGTGGTAAACTTCCGGAAACTCGATATCCTCGGCAAAATCAATATAACATTTTATCAGCCCCAGCTGCCTGGCGACAACGGAAGTCAAATATACCAGATCCGGAGATTTTAATGGAAATCCTTCTGTGAAAATTTGCTCAGTTACATTCTTCTTAAAGGGAAGATTTAAAGAATATACTTGATTTTTAATAAAAAAATATGTCGTTTTCCCAACGTAAACCTGAGAAATCTTTTCACCTGGAGAAACTGTAAGTTTGAAATTATCTTCGGAAATTTTAATAACTTGAAAATTGATACTGAATTCTTCTTTCGGAAAATTGATCTTATCTCCGGTCTCTTTTATGTAGACTTTGTCCTGCAGACTAGTTAAAAGAGGAAAAAACTTGATCAATTTCGCTTTGTAAATCGTGAAAAAATATCCTTTTCTGCTGTAAGAGCATTTATTATTCTGTAGTAGGTTTAGTAATTCCAGTTCAGAATCAGATAAAGATTTAGCCTGTTTTTCTGCAGATAAAATATCGGGCTGATCACTTTCCTTGTAAGGTTTTCCTGCAGCTAATATAGAGATAAGTCGTATATTAATGGGGGCATAAGAATCAAAATAAAACCGTATCTTATCGGTTTTCGCATTAAAAATATCTGCGATCTGGATCTTGGAATTTAGTACAATCCTCTGCCAGTATTCATTATATTCCAGTAATTTGGTCTGATAAGTTTGGACCACCTGCTTCTCCAGAATGTCAGTAGAATAATATTCATAGGCATAATTGATAATTGTAAGATAATGCGTACAGATCTCATTCCCGTCTTCACTACAGTTATGCGAAAGAATTTTTCGGTTTTTTCTATCGTACACGATCTCAACTTTAGCCTGGAAAGAAGAACCAGAACTTCCCTTAAATTTGAAGATGATATTTCCCTGCTCATCAAGAAATTTCCGGTATATTATTTTCCCTTTTTCGTAATTCCTTATCAGATTTTTATAGTACCAGGAATTAGTATGTTCATGATACTCTTTACCAAATAACTTAGCCATTACACCTCAATTTCGCTGGAATATGTTTTTCTTATATTTGTTAATCAGGAATTATTCAGATCGTATCTTCTATTTCTTCCGGCTCAGCTTCAATTACTATGCTTAAATTGGAACTTACAAATTCAGGATAAAAATCTTCAATATAGTTTAAGACAGTCTCCTTAACGATTTCAGATTTTTTTTGAAGCTCTTCACTGCATTTTATTACAATTGTGTTATTTCTACAAGCAATTTTTATTTCAACTTTAGTGTCCTCACCATAGATATTTTTAAGATATTCGGGTATATTTTTATTGAGTTTTATTGCAGCATTAATTTTAATATAAATTCGAATAAAGAAATATCCAGATAGAGATATAATCCCCACAAGAATAACTTTTTT
>LKUH01000252.1 GCA_001412425.1 Candidatus Cloacimonas sp. SDB | reverse complement strand
TTTAAAAGAATATAACCCTGAGAAAAAAGTTACTTTTACTTCGCAGGCACTGCTCAAACTTATATCCTACAAATGGGAAGGCAATATCAGGCAGTTGAAAAATATTGTAACCAGAGTCGTAACTCTCTCCCGAAATAATAAAATCACTGTTGAAGATCTTCCGAAAGAAATTTATGATTCTAATAAAACCACCGAAACGGAGGATCCCATCAAGCTGGAAACGGTAGAAAAAGAACATATTAAAAACGTTCTGAAATTATGCGATGGAAATCAGAAAAAAGCAGCTGAAATGATGGGTATTCATCGCAATACACTGGCTAAAAAGATCAAAGATTACCAGATTAGTATTTAACAAATTCCCAACTTTAAATTTTTGGAACTACTGCTTAATTCAAACTGGATAAGCCTGAATCAGACTATAATGAACTACGTTTTATTTCATAAACTTCTATCAAATATTAAGTTAGTGAATGCCGTATTTTGATGTATTGAACTTTTTAATAAAATATTCAAATCTTCTATTGACAGATCAGGCTGGTGCAAATTTTTTCGGATTTATGATTTGAAGGATCAAATTATAGAGGAGTTGGAATGGCCAGAAGAGAAGAAATATTAGCAGCTGCTCAAAATGCCTTCCTTAAATTCGGAATAGAAAAGATTACACTTGATGATATAGCCCGGGAATGTGGGATCAACAAGACGGCGCTTTACTATTATTTTAAGAATAAGGAAGAAATTTTGTCGGAAATGTTGCTGAATAAAATCGATGAATTTGAGCAACGGATCAGACAGGAAGTTCTTAAAAAAGATAATGTAAAGGATCGGCTGAGAACTTATATGCTGCTGAAGATCAATATGATGAGGGAAAATATTCCATTTTTTCAGTTATTCGAAAATGAAGGGTTATCTTTAAAAGCCAGGAAATTTTTAGAAGAGAACCGCAAGAAGATAATGGATACTGATTTTTGCCTGATCAAAGATGTTTTACAGCAGGGCATAAAGAATCACAAGATATCTTACAAACTCAATAATTCTCTGGTTTTGATGATCTTGGGAGTTACATATGGTACGTTTATCGGAAAATTTATTGAGGAGGAAGATTGGGATATGGAAGCGATGATACATACAACAATAGAAGTTATATTTAAGGGAATTGAATAATGAGGAGTTTTTTATGAAAATAAGAATAATATTAATGTTGATACTGATTTCCTTTGGGTTGAATGCGCAACGTGTATTAAGTTTGTCTGAAAGTGTTGAACTGGCTTTGCGGAACAACAAAGAACTTCTTAAAGCGAAGGAAGAAGTCGAGAAGTACAGACAGGAATACAATAATGTCAGAGGTAATCTTCTGCCGCAGTTGACTTTGTCCGGTGGTTATCAGTTTAAGAAGACGGAGCTGCCCGATTCTGCCATACCTCCGCAGATGTATCTTACAGACGAGCTGGATAATGAAGCAACTTACAATGACAGTACTATTGCCGGTTTCTTCGATCTGACGATGTCGTTTCTTTTTCCGGAAAAGGAATCTGAAGAATTCAGCGCTTTTGGCCAGTTGAAACTGGATCAGGTAGTTTTTATGGGTGGGAAGCTTATAAATGGCATCAATATAGCCGGGAAATTATATCATTTGCAGGAAAAAAAATATTATCTGATTGAGCAGGACATAATCTTCAACACCAAAGATCTATATTATAAGACGAAGTTATCTGGAGAAGTTTTGCAGATTCAGCAGGATGCTCTGGAATTTGCTGGAAATTATCGGCAGCAGGTAGCGGAAATGTACGAACAGGGTCTGGTATCGGAATACGATCTCCTGAGAGCGGAACTGGAAGCGCAGAAACTGGAGCCGGAACTTAAGGAAGCTGAGAAGAACTTCCAACTGGCTCAGGAAAGCTTCAGTAATTTTCTGGGTCTGGAAACCAGTGATCTGATTCTGAAGGACGATATTGATCTTAATATTTTGCAGGAAATTCAACTGGAAAAGGCAGTTGATGAAGGACTGAGCAATCGCATGGAACTTGAATTATCAGACATAAATGTCAATGTTAACACAGTTCAGCTCAGATATGAAAAAGGGAATTTTTTACCCGATATCGGCATTAGTGCTGAATACAATTTCTATGGTTTGGATGAGAAGAAGATAGAGTCTGATGACTGGGGAAATTATTATCAGATCGGGATCGGATTTTCCCTGCCTTTATTTACCGGATTTTCCAATTCTGCCAGAATTAAGAAAGCGCGGCATTCGCTCCGGCAGGCAGAGTTAGATCATAAAGATCTGCAGGAAAAGATCGAGCTGGAAGTGAAAAACTCTTATCTGCAACTGCAGACAGACCTGCTTAAAATATCTACTCAGCAGAGTAATGTTGAACTGGCAGAAAGAGGTTTACAGATTGCAGAAGCACGTTATGAAAATCAGGTT
Organism: Candidatus Cloacimonas sp. SDB; assembly: GCA_001412425.1. Taxonomy (GTDB): domain Bacteria; phylum Cloacimonadota; class Cloacimonadia; order Cloacimonadales; family TCS61; genus SDB. The sequence continues at coordinate 4,521 of LKUH01000252.1, read as the reverse complement.
TCCAACCAGCTGGAATTGATAGATGCACAATTACAGGTGAAGATCGCAAAGTTGAATCTGCTGAATGCCAAATATTCGGCTGTAATTTCCTACGAAAAATTATTAAAAGCAATGGGCAGAAAATTATTATAGGAGATATAAAAATGAAAAGAGAGATTTTAGGAATTATTTTAATTACAGTTCTCATCCTGTCAGGTTGCGGGCGCCAGGAGAGAGTGGAATCCAAAAATATGGAGCAGATTTATGCTGATTCAGGAATACCGGTTAAAGTTAGGGAAATTGCTCCCCGAAAATTCAGTCAGGAACTTCCGTTTACATCTGTTATAACTGGATTAAGACAGGCAAACGCTTCGTCAATGATCGGTGGAATTGTTGAGCAGATACATGTTAAAGTCGGTGATCTAGTTAAGAAGGATCAAGTTTTGTTCGAATTTCCGGAAGATACACCTGCCGGTCAGCTCGTTCAGGCAAAATCAGCGTATGAGCTGGCTAAAGCTACTTTTGAAAGGATGGAGAATCTGTTTGAAGTAGGTGGAATTTCACAACAGGAACTGGAAAGCGCAGAAACTCAGTACCAGGTGGCTGAAGCTAATCTGGATGCTGCTCTGCAAATGCTGAAAGTACGTGCTCCCATCAGCGGTCAGGTTACTTCCATCAGTGTAAGAGAAACAGATGGGGTTCAGGCGGAAACAGTTCTGGCTGTAATTTCCCAGACTGATGAGATGAAGTCAAGGATCTGGGTAACTGAAAATGAGATATGCCAGATCCAGACAGGTCAAAATGCGACCTTTGAATGGAATCATATTATACTGGAAGGCAAGGTGACATCGGTTGCCATGGCAATGGATTTAACCAGAAATGCTTTCGGAGTCGATCTGGTATTTTCTAATCAGCAGAATTTATGTCGGTCCGGCGTTGTCGGAGATATTAAAATTCTAACTTATGAAAATGAAACAGCTTTAATTATACCCCGTAAAAATGTGCTGAAAGACGAAAATGGACAGTTCGTTTATCTGATGAAAGATAACAGGGCAGTGAAAAGCTATATTGAAACAGGATATGATAATGGCAGTTTTGAAATTCTGGCAGGAGTTGAACCTGGTGATAGTATCATCGTGGAAGGTTTGAATCTGGTTTACAATGAAGCAAAAGTAAAAATTGCCGAATGAACAGCACATGCGAATTTTCAGAAAGCAAAAAATAATAAAAAATGATGTCAGTGGTTAAGTCTGCTTTAAATCCGACAGCTACTTAGATCTGACATTTCAGATACGGAGAATAATATGTTTTTATCAAAATTATCAATTAACAGACCGGTGATGATAACCATGGTCTTAGGAGTATTCATTGTATTCGGCATTCTGGCTTATTTTGGATTATCGTTAAATTTGATGCCCCAGGCAGATATTCCTTACGTGACTATTCAAACAATTTATTCAGGTGCCGGACCCAGCGAAGTGGAAACCCTGGTTACCAAAAAGCTGGAAGATGCAATTTCCACAGTCAGTAAAATAGATTTTATAGAATCTTATTCCATGGATAATGTGTCTATCGTAGTGGTGGCTTTTGAATTGGGAAAAGAAATCGATATAGCTGTTGCAGAAATAAAACAGAAGGTAGAATCCGTAGTTATGTATCTGCCTGATGATGCGGAAACGCCCAGTGTTGAAAAAGTAGATTTCACAGCATTTCCAATTATGGAGATAATTCTTACAGGTAATCTGGATGGGAAAGCGCTTTTTGAAATTGCCGACAAACAGTTGAAAGATCGCTTTTCTCAGGTTGAAGGAGTTGCTGCGGTAGATATTACGGGAGGGCAGAAAAGAGAGATCCAGGTGCAGCTGGATGACAGGATAGTCTACCAGAATTTAATATCTTTACCACAGTTATCTCAAATTCTGGCAACTCAAAATATCAATATGCCCGGAGGTCAGTTTCAGCAGAAGGATCAGGAATATTCTGTGAGATTACAGGGAGAACTTGCAACAGTTGAAGAACTGGAACAGCTGGATATTCCAACCGCTTTTGGAGTAAGGAAATTGCGGCAGATCGCGGAAATATCCGACAGCGGAGAAGAGATCAGAAAGCGATCCATTTATTTTAATAATCTGGAAAATTATCGCAAAGAGAACGTTGTCAGGTTGTCAATTATTAAGACTTCTGATGGTAATCCGGTAAATATTGCCGAATCCGTACGACAGGAAATTGAGAAAATCAGTGTAAGTCTGCCGGAAGGGACAGAGCTTTTAATTGCACAGGATAGTACAGAATTTATCAAAAGTTCTGTAAGTGATACATTGATGAATGTTTTTCTGGGGATTTTATTCACAGGAATTGTTTTGCTGTTCTTCCTGCACGATTTTCGTTCAACTCTAATTGTTGCAGTTGCCATGCCAACCTCCATCATTTCAACTTTCATGCTGATGCAGGCGGCAGGTTTCAGTCTGAATATTCTCTCTCTGATGGGGTTATCAACTTCAGTTGGGATTCTGGTGACAAATTCTGTGGTGGTGCTGGAGAATATTTTCCGACATAAGGAGATGGGGAACAGCCGGAAAGTAGCTGCAGATATCGGAACAGCAGAGATTACGGTTGCAGTGCTGGCATCAACTTTAACAAATATTGTGGTTTTTGTTCCTCTGGCAATGATGAATACAATGATTGGTCAATTTCTTAAAGAATTTGCTCTTACAGTAGCTTTTGCAACTATTTTTTCTCTACTGGTTTCCTTTACTTTAACTCCCATGTTAGCTTCCTTAATTATTCCGGAAAAACAGAAAAAGAACAAATTAGGAGAAATGCTTGAGAATATGTTCCACCGCTGGGAGTTAGCCTACAAAAGGATTTTGGGAGCATTTCTTCATTCTAAAGGAACTGCTTTTGCTGTTGTAGGAAGTGCATTAATAATTTTTGTTGCAACCACGATCATTATTGGCCCTACGTTGGGTTTTGAACTTTTCCCTTCGACAGATGAAGGTGAAATTAAGTTAGATTTTGAGTTACCGGTTGGTTATAATCTTGATCAGACAGCAGAGATGTATGATAGAATTGAGAAGATAATTAAACAGCATGATGAAGTAAAACAGATCATAACCTCGCTGGGAAGTCAGGGCAGAATAGACGAAAGTGTTAATCTGGCTTCGATGAATATAACTCTGGTTGATATTGAATCCAGGAAAATATCAACTTCTCAGCTGGTAGATAAATTGATTGTAGAGCTTTCTGAAGTACCCAATGCCAAGCTGAAAGTATCCGCTTCTCAATCTATGGGAGGGGGTGGAAAATCTCCCGTTGAATTCTATCTGCTGGGTAATGATATGGAAATATTAACTGAGATTACGCAAAATATTCTCGATCAAGGAGCGACGATAGATGGTTTGATAAATTTTGACAGTAACCTGAAAGCAGGAAAACCGGAGATCACCCTTATACCTAAACGTGATAAACTTGCTGCTGCCGGGCTTACAATTTATGATCTGGCCTTAACCATGCGTTCCTCAATTGCCGGATTAACCGCTACAACCTACCGTGAGAGCGGAGAAGAATATAATATAGTTGTTTCTCTCAAAGATGAAGCTGTCGACACTCCGGAAGAGATTAAAAATATTCCCGTCATCAGTCCAGCCGGGGCCTACAGGTTATCACAACTTGCTGAAGTCGAATTCAGCAGCGGTGCTACAAAAATAGTACATCGTGATAAGATTAAATCGGTTCAATTCACCGGTGGTATTGGTACAGGCTACGTTTTAGGAAACATTGTTAATGATCTAAGAAAGCTGCAGAAAGAGCTGGATCTGCCGGAAGGATTTCAGTTTACCTGGGGCGGAACCAGTGAAATGATGGAAGAGAACGTCAGAGAGATAAGTAAGGCTTTTCTGATAGCGATGTTACTTACCTATATGCTTCTTGCTGCTATTCTGGAAAGTTTTACCAAGCCTTTTCTTATCCTGTTGACCATGCCTCTGGCAATGATCGGGATTCTGCTGAGTCTCTACCTGACAAATTTAAGTTTAGGAATGATCGTGATGATGGGAATAATAATGCTTCTTGGTATTGTAGTCAATGCAGCAATTCTGTTACTGGATTATACTCAGAAGCTTCGCGAGCAGGGTCAGTCAACTAAACAAGCACTTCTGGAAGCAAGTCCCACAAAACTGAAGCCCATTTTGATGAGTGGCATCGCTATCATATTTGGAATGCTGCCTATGGCTCTTGGTATTGGAGCCTCAGGTGCCGAAATCAGGCAACCGCTTGGTATAGTGAGTATCGGAGGAATTATAGTTGCAACTTTTATGACCTTGTTTGTGATACCTGCCCTCTATTTTCTGACAACACATAAAGAAATTGATAAGATCAGAAAGGTATGACTTTAATGCCTGGCCGGTTTTCTCTTCGAAGACCGGTCATTTATTTTTAGTATTTTTTTTATCTTCATCTATCAGCAGGACCTGACTAAAAACTTAATCGTAAAGACTTTTAATTCTGTAAAAAAAATTTCTGTAAAATCAATATAAGACTTTT
>LKUH01000251.1 GCA_001412425.1 Candidatus Cloacimonas sp. SDB | reverse complement strand
ACACTTTTTGATACCTCGGGGCTTGCCCCGGGGTAGTTCATTAGTGGTGAACTCAAACAGTAAGTTTTATTTTCGCTAAGCTTAAATCTTTTAGATCAAGTATCAATAGTGTATTTTCCAGTTGCGGATTTCCCTGAATATTATTGATTGTCTCCAAAGCCATTAAAGACCCGGTAACAGATACTGCGTGAGGTAAAACACTGCCTTCTGCAGCACTGCAGGAAGTAGCACTGTCTTGAAGATTAGCATAGATGTCTCTCAATGAAATTTGGTTTTTTCTTTTTATAGTGGTTATCTGCCCAAAATAATTATTTACTCCTCCGTGAACCAGGAATTGATCATTTTTTAGAGCATCATCTAAAATAAATCTGGAAGTATAATTATCCAGGCAATCAATAAATCCCTGAAGAGAAAAATTATTCTGAATCTCCTGCAGATCTGATACAGTCTTTAATTTATAATTCAATGAGATGAGCTTAAGATCTGGGTTAATTTGTTTCAATTTATCTGCTGCTGCTTCAACTTTCAGAGAACCTACATCATTTTGATTATATAAAAACTGTCTGTTTAAATTCTGCTCAGAAATTCTGTCATGATCCAATATGATTAAATTTTCGACTCCTGATCTTACCAATAACTCCGAAACACAGCAGCCCAACCCACCCATACCGGCTATAAGCAGTACACTTTTATGCAAAAGCTTCTGCGTTTCTTTACCCCAGCAGTGAATATTATCAGAAAACATATCCCGTATGATTAGCCACCTCCTCCCGGAGGAAAGATACTGATAAGATCATCGGATCTGACAATTGTGGCAAATTCCTGTAAATGAACGATATTCCTGCCATTTATAAGAATAATTGTACCTCTGGAGAGTTTTGCTTCAGCATCTGTTATTAAATGAAAAATTTTCTTACCGATCTTTTTTTCAGCTTCATTTATGACTTCTCTAATAGATATGCCGGTGGCGTCAATATCCAGCTCAGAACACTTCAATTCCCAGCGGAGCAGGCTGTAGAATTTAATTTTTATCATTTTATTTTAATAACACCATTTTTCTGGTTAGTTCCTGATCTCCGCTTCGTAACTTGTAAAAATAGATTCCGGACGGAACAGGATTGTTACTGCTGTCAGTGCCATTCCAGCTTATTGAGTAGATTTTTCTGTCTTTTTTCCCAGTGTAATTTCCACCAGGTAGAAAATGGTTTGCTGGAAATTCTCGGATTTTTTGACCCTTTAAATTACAGATGATCAATTTCATGTTTTCTGTTTCTGAGTTGGCGTCTTGGATCAGAGCAGTATTGAGTTCAAAAGATATTGTGGTGACAGGATTGAAAGGATTGGGATAATTCTGAAAGAGTTGAGCCTGAATCGAAGCTATCTCTGTATCATTGCTTTCCGTGTAAAGTTGCGAACCGGTGGTAAAAAGGATAGCAGTTTCATCAGCAAGCTCGTGAGTTGTTGGAGAATAGACATTAGCATAAGTGATGAGAATACCTTCAGTTTTAGAGTGATTTTCGATACCGACTGTAGCATAATTTTCAGCCTGATCTACATTATTTACTTCCTTGTATTGAAATAATATTGGTCCATCTGAAGTCGGAGTTTCATAGAAAAGGGGATCATGAAGAACTACCTGAAAAGTTTCATGTTGATACATACTGTAAGCGTTTTGCCAATCTTCCCACTGTATAATGAACCTGTGTTGATCCTCATCGTAATAACCGAATATATCTCCCCATTTCAGATGATCCCAGAAAGGTGCTATCATTGCTGCAGGACCTGATCCGGAAGGAATATTTCTATTTCTGAAAAACATACTGCTGGTTGCTCCCATAGCTATATAACCATTGGAACAAACCGAAATCTCATCATATTCCAGGCCAAAATAATTAAAAGTGAAGGGAAGGTCAATTGTGCTGGTGAAGCCATCTTCCTGAACATTGCCACCGTAGATCTGAAATCCCGCACCACCATTAGCGGGTGAGATCTCAACCCAGTTATAGATCGGAGGATCAAAATTTCCGCTGTCAGCGGATTCAAAAGCTTTATAGCCGTAATTACTGTGAGTCGGGGATTCCTGAGATAACTCGCCAACCTGAAGATTGACAGGTAATTGATATAATGTCAACTCTTCTAAGCGGAAGTTTGCCATAAGGGATAGGATGTCACCCACCAGTGTTTCTTCTGAAACTGTAAGGATCAATGATGAAGCACTGTAGCCTGTCTCTTGCGGATCGATATTGTTTACGTTTGAAAAACCCGATTCGATAATTACGAGAGGATCGTTACTTTCCAGTTCCAATTCAACTGTACCGCTGCTGTTGCTGCCGGAGTTATAAAACTGCAGAAGCAGCTCACAGGTTTCTCCCGGTTCTAAATATCCCGTTGAAGAGTTGATCAAATGTTCATTCCCGATCAATTCGGGGCTTTCCAACTGCAAAGGGATTAAAAATATATCTGTGCCCAGCGAAGAGATTATTTCAAGGAAGAGATTTGTCTCCAGCCCCTCATTCCAGTCAGGAGCAATCTCCACTTCCTGGGAAGCTGATAAAATTTCTTCTGCAGCCAGAAAATCAGTTGTAAAACCGCTTGAAATGATGTTCAACAGAGGACTGTCAGTGTAAAGTTGACAGAAAATCTGTGTAGCCTCTATATCAGACTGGTTCTGGATAGAAAGTTCAATTTCAAGTGTGGATCCATTCAGAGGTGGCGCTGAAAGTTCATAATCGCTGAGAACAATTATATTCTGATCTGCTACATCCAGACTGGAAGTTTCCGGAATATAACCATATCTGGAGGCAGTAACAGAATAGGAACCTGCCGTAAAATAATGATTTAGAAAAGCTGTTCCATTTTCATCCGTTCTGGAAACCGCCAGAAGACTGTCATCACAGGTAAGAGCTATGGTAAAATCTGCTAAATCACTTGTGCCATTAGAAACCTGAACCTCTATGAAATTTGAACCGGAAGGGATCAGATTGGTATAATTCAGGGTAATATCCTGGGGAGTATCGGTCCAGACAGATAATCCCGGATCACCCAGCAGATTATAGACATAAAAATAAAACTGATCGGAATCGAGCGCATCATTCCAGCCGTCCATTTCATGGCAGAGGGGGTAGTTATTGTACAGCTCCATTTTCCCTCGCAGCAGCATTTCTCCGCAGCGGAAAAGATTTTCCTGGGTTATACCTTGATAAATTCCCATATCATTGGCGTTATTGAAAGGTGTTTTAGTATCCAGTTCGCTGGGACCAATAAAACCGATGGCTCCTTTGGGGTTGTAAGGAGTTCCTGCCGAAAGCCAGGCTTCACCGAAACAGGTAGTGTAGGATTGATCAGCAAAATTACCGCCACCACAAGTCATACTTGTTACCATGGGTAGCATGTAACCGTTATTCAATTGATAGATGTCATCAATGCCAAATAGAACACCGCTGCCGCTCCACCAGTAACTGGGAGCTCCGGCTCCGCGGTAGTTCAGGAAAGTGTATCCCGTATTTATCATATTTTTCAACTGGTAAGTACCTGATTGATAAGGTACGTAAAATGTGTCCACTTCCGAATAATTGAAGTCCAATAGCTTATCTCTGATCACCCTTTTTGTCTCACGTGCTGAAAAAAAGCTCATCCAGTATTCGTTTACATAAGTTATCATCAGGGCTTTGTCAAACCAGTCCGAACCAGTATAAGGTGCACTTTCATAGGATATTATTTTATTAGTAATCGTATTCAGTTCATTGATACTTTGAAAAGAAAGGCGCCCCACCATCACATCCGGAAAATAATCATCACCCTCCAATAAAGTATAACTGTGATCGGTAACATCATAAGAGGTAAAATAACCGGGAATGGTGAATGATGGAAGAGTGTAGATCCCGTTAACATCTCCTGCCAGGATGACAAATTCAGGTGGAATTTCCCAGTTATCGTAAGCTTCCTGAATATAGGCTTTAATTTCCGTATTGGTTGTACCTGTTTCAGACAAAGAGACCAGATAAGTTTTAAAGCCTAATCTTTCTTTCCATTGCTTCAAATTCTGCAGTTCAGCAATACAACTTTCCGGAGATATTATCAAATAGCATGAAGGTTGAGTATTTCTCTGCTTGGAAGTTCCCTGAATAATGTTATAAAGGCCTTCAAACGCAGCCGAAGAACCCCTTAAATGCTGTTTCTGGCGGGAATTGATCTGAATTGATCTATCAAGGTTCAGAACAAGATCAAGGTCCCGGAGTATTCGGATCTTTTTTAGAAAGGGATTGTACTGCATGGGGAAGATGCTGATCTGACAGAACCTGTTATCTCTCATAATTACAGGATCTGAAACCTGAATCACTTCTTCAGGATACCACCGATCTTTTGTATAGGCTGATCCATCGAGCTCTCCTGTATCTTCCCAGTCAAAAGGTATAATTGGATTTTCGACATCAAAATATTCATAATAATAGTGAAATTGTGATACGGTAAAATTTCCCTCGTCAGGCAGAATAAACAGATCACTCCAGACATTTGTCAGCGGCTTTCCGGGCTGTCCGGAAAATTCACATTCATCAATTTCCACAATGGAGAGAAGAGTATCAGCAGTATATTTGGAAGAAATATCTTTTAAGTTAAAACTCCCTTTGATAGCTATTCGATCTGGATTAAAATCAACCGTAATTGCTGACAGACTTAGACAGACTGCTGCCATTAGTGCTATAAATTTTAATTTTTTCATATTTCCCGTTATTTAATCAGCAGCATTTTTCTGGTAATTTCTTCTTTTGCTGCCTTGATTTTATAGAGATAAACTCCGGAGCTTACCGGTTTTGAATTATTATTTGTGCCATCCCAGAATAAAGTATAATTGCCCTTCTCAAACATATCATTGCTAATGGTTTTTACTAATTGACCCTTTATGTTGAAAATTTCCAGCTTCACTTTATTGGCTTGCAACAGAGAGAATTCGATCGCAGTCCCTGTATTTCTGCTTGATTTTCCTGACCTAAAAGGATTGGGATAATTCTGTTTAAGATACAAACTGGAATTTGCCGGAATGCTGTTGTCATTTGAATTTACTACTGGTCCAGGATTGTAAGCGGTTTCAAGATAATTAATAGTTGATTCAGTACAGAAATTTGGTGATCTTACCTGCAGATAATAATAGTCGTTGGGATTTAAGATCTCGCTGTTAAGTTCCAGAGTCTGCCACTCTTCCCAGGCAATCAAGCCGATATCATCAAACCAGGCGAATGCTTCATCTGTGTCAGGACAGTCACTGCTGGCTCTGATATCAAAATAATTGCAATTATCCGGTACATCAATTTCTTGGGAGAAAAAAGTCCAGTCGGTATCTCCGTTAATACTTGTTCCGATATCTTCTTCGCCGATCAAATACCCGCCTGTTCGGTAATTGTAATATCTGATCTGGATGGTTACGTCGGCTCCATTAAGTGTTTTTATAAATCCGTGTAGAGTATAGGAATCCGCATCATAACGCTTTATCCTTTTTTCCAGGTTTGTAACGACGTTATCTCCTGAACCGGGATATCTCTGCTGACGCAGTGAGAACTGACCTCTGTAACTTTCTGTATCATCCAGCCATTCACTGTTACTGTTTATATCCCAGAGGGAACAGCCTTCGTCTTCAAAATTACCGAACCAGATCTTTTCTCTTCCCAGCCTGATCTCCCAATCCATATAGGGATCAATGGCAGTTACAGTGGAAATACTGCCGGAACGCATCAATTTTAAAGGTTCCGAAACAACATAATCGTCTTCCAACGCCATTACAAGTAATTCCTCAGCCGGGAATTCGGAAACTGTCATATTTAACGTATCCATAACTACTGTAGCAACCACATTCCTTCTGTCTATATTCAAATAAGTGTTCATCTCTTTAGATTTCATAGAGAGATAATCAAGAATGAATAATCCCAGTTCACCTTCGGCTCTCTGCGGTATCCAGTCATCAATAAAAACAGGTACGGTCGAAAATTCATAAAATCCTGACTCATCAACTTTGGCGTTAAGAATGAATGTCGGCATGGTTTCTGCATAAGTGAGATCAAAAACAAAATTTCCCAGAGAATGAGCGATAAGTTTTCCATTATAAATTTCCAGACCCTGAATAATATGAGGATGATGGACTACAACCAGGTCAGCGCCGGCATCGATTGTATGGTGTCTGATCTCTATGTCCCACATGTGGGGAATATCAATTTCTGCATGATAATCTTCATCGGGATAAAGATCAAAGGGTTCAAAAATATCATAATTGCTGCCCGGTGAGGTTGAATATTCACTGCCTGCATGCATTTCAACAATAATAAGGTCAGCCAGATCCTGCACTGCATTGATCTGCTCAGAGATATAATAGGGTGTCATATAGGCAAATCCGGGTTTGTTATAACCAGCATTTAGATAAGGCTGATAATTATTATACTGACCGGTTCTGTCACTGGAAGCCAGAAAAGCAAAATTCACCCCCTTTTTACTGTAAAACAGAGGCTGATATGCCTCAACTGAATTAATTCCTGCCCCGGAATATAAAATTCCATATTCATCCAGAGTCTGCTGAGTCTCTAACAGACCGGGATAATTGTAATCAATAATATGGTTATTTGCCAGAGTAACAATATCAATTCCGGCATAAGCAAGTCCAGCAGCGTTTTCCGGACTACCTTTAAAGTAGATGGTTTTGGTAGGATGATGCTGATCATGAGTGGTTAAAGGACATTCAAGATTCACAACAGAAATATCGGCAGCTTCTCCCAGCACTTCAAGTGTGGGTTCAAAGATCGCTTCCACGCCCTGGGTTTGAATTATACCGCCATATTGTTCGTAACCGCGTGCCAGCATAATGTCTCCGGTAAAATTGAGAGAAACCGGAAAACTGCTTTCTCCTTCTTCCGGCTGAATAGCGCAGCTGGCATATCCTGTTAAATCAGTTTCATCACTAACTTGCAGCAGAACACGATAATTATGATCATCTTCTATTTCAAAAGTATGCAGGGGCTCTTGTTCTGTGCTGGTGGAATCATCTCCAAAACTCCATAAATAATTTAATTCTTCGCTGTCTGGATCTTGAACCCAGGAAAAGAACTGCACATCAACCGAACGTATCCCGTCAGCTCTATAATAGGTTTCAATAATTTCGTAATGGATAGCAACATAAGGAGGCTGAGGAAGATCATAAGTGATTTTGCAGATGCTGTCAAAATAAACTGTGCCACTGCCCAGGTCATTATCATTAATAAAAATCAGCTCTGTAATAGTTGGATAATATTCAAACCAGGAAAACCAGTCATCCGCCACCGGTAGATGAAACTGCTGCCAGGAATCTTCCGGAAAAGCGCCCTGATAGACAGTGAACCATTCCTCAATGTCGAGCTCCTGACTGCCATAAAGCGAATAAAAAAGCACATTCTCGCCATCGGATATACCGAATGCCTGAATTTCCGCCAGGTCGGAAACATAACAGGAAACTTCCCAGACATCTCCTTCCATAATGGCAAAAGCATCAATTGTCTCTACTTTCCAGGTGTTTCCATATAATTTCAGTGAAAAAGGAGAGTTGTCCATAGTAATATTCGAGTCAAGTAACCAGTTATCTGGATCCTGATCTTCTTCCGGGTAAGAAGTTAAGTCAATTTCTCCGTCATCAAAATCTTCGATCATAATTTCCCTGTTGCTTTGAACCGAAGTTGCAGAATGGATGATCTGTGAATTTAAGGTTATTAATGATATAAAAAA
>LKUH01000250.1 GCA_001412425.1 Candidatus Cloacimonas sp. SDB | reverse complement strand
ATTGTAAAAAAGATCGTTGAGGGATCCAAGATTCACCTTTTAAGCCTTGATACTTACACAAGAACCGGATTACTGATTGTGGGAGCTTTTGGTTCTTACAGTTTAGGAGCGAATAACATCGGTAATGTAATGGGAGTTTTCATTAATTCATCACCTTTCAAAGACATATCCATCTCGGGAGTATTTCATCTAACATCAATTCAGCAATTATTCTTTTTAGGTGGTATAGCTATCGCATTAGGAGTATTCACCTATTCAAAGAGAGTTATGATGACAGTAAGTTCAGGAATTTTTAAACTATCTCCCGTAACAGCATTGATAGTAGTTCTAGCCAGTTCCTTAACTTTATTCCTTTTTGCCTCCCAGAGTTTGTATAATTTTCTTCATTCACTTCATTTACCGGCATTTCCACTGGTTCCGGTTTCATCGTCTCAGGCTGTTGTGGGGGCGGTAATGGGAATCAGTATAGCCAAAGGCGGCAGAAATCTTAAATTCAGAAAATTAAGACAGATTAGTCTGGGTTGGATTGTTACTCCGGTTGCATCTGCATTATTAGCCTACATAGCGCTCTTCTTCATGCAGAACGTATTTATGCAAAATGTTTTCAAATAACTGAGACAGAATGAAAAGAACCATATTAGCTTTTGTATTACTTTTATTGCTGCTAACATCCTGTGATAAATCAGAAGATGAGTTTTCTTTTCCCCAGAAACCAATAACAATTATTGTTTATACAGGCCCGGGGGGATTAATTGATATTACTGCCCGTAAATTTGCTACAGTAGCTTCCAAGTATACTGATGCCACTTTTGTTATTGAGAATAAACCCGGATCGGGCGGTATTGTGGCATTGAAAAGGTTACTTCAGCTACCCTCTGACGGCTACACTTTATTTGCCTGCACAAAATCAAATATTTCTAAAATCGTTTCTTCGGGAGGGGAAGCATATGTTGATGATATAGACTGGGCTGCTATGATGATGGCTGATCCGGAATGTATCATCACCTATAATAAACAAGAAATAATTTCCTGGGAAGATATTCTTTCTGATGCAAAGGAAAAGAACGGTAATCAGTTATGGCTGGGGCCAGCCAATGGTGGTTTGGATCACGTAACAGCTTTAAAAATCTGGGATGAAGCAGGAATATCTGCAAAATGGATACCATTTAAAAGTGGTGGAGAAGCTATAGCAGCCTTATTAGGAGAACAAGGAGTAGCATATGTAGGAAATCCCGGAGAGGTTCTGGGAAATGAAGATCTTCGTATCGCGGTTTTATCGAATCCGGAAAGACTGCAACAATTTCCTGATGCTCCAACTTTTAATGATTTTGGATTAACAAACCTAGATAATGAGTTTATGTGGCGTGGATTTGTTTTAAAGAAAGGCACGTCTGCTGAAATAAAAGAATGGTATGATGACATATTCACCAAGGTAAATAATGATCCTGAATGGAGGAACTACTGGGAACGAAGTGGAATTATTGTTGATTACATTGATACTGCTGAGTTTACTGAAATCGTCCTAAATGATGTAGAACAATTTTCCTATTATTTACAGAAGATCGGCATTATTAATTTAGATGCTACCAATATTTTTGCCAAGCTGGCTACAGGGAAAACTTTAGCCTTCCTGATAATTCTTTTTGTATTAATTTTACTGACAGGTATTTTTCTTACCTATGGTTCGATAGAAAGGAAATATCAGGGTATCATGATCCCGATATTTTTTATTTTACTTTCAATTTTATTTTTTATTGTATCCTTTTCTTTCCCCGACAATGAGGAAGTGGGACCTAGTGTAGTACCTCGCCTGTGGATTATTATTTTAATTCCTCTGAACATTTTCCTTATTTTAAACACTTTACGTCAAAAGGGGGAAATTGAAGTTAAAAATGAAAATAAAAACCTGGTATTTAGTTTTATTGTTTTATTAATAATATATTTATTAGGCATCTATTACATCGAGTCAAGTCCAAATTTGTGTGTAAATTCCTCATATTGGATTTCACGCAAT
>LKUH01000249.1 GCA_001412425.1 Candidatus Cloacimonas sp. SDB | reverse complement strand
AATACAAAAATATGTTCAAAATTCTGCCTATGGTACAACTCAGGCAGCTTGTTTGTACCATAGGAGAACCACTTTGTTTCCTAAATATACTCAAATAACCAGTTATTTATTTTATAAATCAATATCATTTTTTTGGTTTATTTATTATCTTTGTATAAGTGGTTGATAAGGGAAAAAGCAATAATAGATATCAAAAAAATGAATAAATATACTAGCAAATTTCTATTAATTAATGACCAAATAAATTTTATAGCAGAGAATAAAATTGAATTTAAAGAATTTGATAGAATTTTTGATAATGTATTGAAATTTTTAAAGATCAGATTGAATGATTATAAAAAAATTAGAGTTTACATAAATAATGGTTATTCCCAATTTAAAAAAAATAAAATATATATCGGTATAAGTAAAAAATTAGAAGAAGAATATTATTTATTCATGTTGTTCAAACACGAATTAATCCATCTATTAATTTATAAATATTTTGGTGTTGCACCGGCAATATTTTGGGAAGGCTTGCCCATATATTTATCTGATTACCAATATAGAATGAAATATAAAAATATTAATTATGATGAGTATTGTAAAGTATTCTTAAGTTTAATTAATTTAAATAAATTGAGTTATATTTTGGAAAGCGAGAAATACTATGCAAGGAGATATGATTATAGAATTGATATTCAATGTGGTTCATTCATAGGGTTTCTAGTTAAAAAATATAATATTGATTTACTGTTGGATGTTTTTAAAAAATATGAAAAACCGACAACAACTAATCCAGTAAGTAATATAAACAATCTGCTAAAATCAATTTATAGCAAAAACCTTGAAGAACTAGAAGCAGAATGGATTGAATATTTGAAGAAGAAGATAAAGTTAAACAAAAATTTAAAAAATAAATTGAAAAATAAGATATTTTATAAACGAATTCCTATTAAACAATATCATTGTAAATTTTGCTATTCTCCATTAAGAATGAAAAACCAAATATGTGATGTATGTAAAAGTGATAATAATATAAAAATTTTATATAAATAGGAATTGGGGACGGTGCACTACATTGTGACTTTTTTTACTATAAATGTAGTGCTATATTTTGATTTTTCTAAATTACGATAATAAATCTCTTCGGATTTTAGATTTGGTAACATATAAACTTTCTAACACTGTTCTCCTTTTTGAGAACAATTGTACTCAATATTGAAAACAAATCAATAAAATAACAGAGAATAATTCAAATTATGAAAATTGAACTTACTATTCTAAAACATTACGCAGACTGCGTTACGCAATCCGCGTAATGTATAGTTTAATTTCTAAAGAACGATACAGGATATTATTGTAATAAAAAGCGTATAAAATCAGTATTTTTATTACATTATCTTGTATAATTCTTATCAATCCCAAATAATTTTAAATTGATATAATTTGCAGGAATCAAAAGAACAGGTATAGAATATATCATCATTAATAATCTCTATGAATGGATTCCTCTCATCAGTAGGTAGTTGGGTATGAAAATATCCGATTAAATCTCCTGTGTTTTTATTATAAACATCTACTCTATTTCCATTATTCTGTCCTTCTTGACCCCATAATACATATAAATATTTTTCAGATACACATAAGTCCCATACTACAGGAATTATGGTGTGATCTTCAAATTCAACATCAAAAGGAATGTCGCCTTTAATTGAATATATCAAATTACCATTTTGATTGAATTTAAATATATTATAATCAGCAATACTTGAATAGTAGATGAAACCCTCGTTATCAATATCTATAGCACAAGACCTATAATGTTTTGCTTTCCAAATTTCAAAATCGGTTAGATCAGTATTTACATAACCAAAACTATCAATTATTTCGCCTGAACTATTAATTTTCAAAATGACATTTTTATTATTGCCGTTAAGGGTTGTGGTTTGATTAATATAAATATTTAAGGAATCATATGCTGAAATATCAAATATAGATAAAACATTAGGTTTTATGGTTTTTATATATGAACCATTATTATCAAATATCTCAATTTTATTTTCATTATTTATAAAATAAATAAGGTTATTGGTATCTATAGCAAAATTGTAAAATAGAAAAGTAAATTTTCCTGGAGATTCTCCTTTTCCCCCAAAATCAAATAAGTAATCACCTTCAGTGGTAAAAACTTTTATTTCCATGGTATAAGGATCAGCGAGAAATATCTTATTTTCTTTATCAACAACAATATTTACAGGTGAAAATAAATTACTATCATTAATATTCCCATCAATTACAAGCTGTTTGGTAAGATGAAAAGTTTCTATTTGAGTACTGATGTCAACATCATTATTATGATTGCAGCTTAAAATAAGCATAATCAGAAAAAAAGAATTGGGGACGGTTGCTGAAATTTTCAATTTCAGCTTTGAGTTCATTCTGAACTTTGACAATGAATATTTTTAATATATTTTAGGGAATGTCTTATCATTCCTCTCAATTTCTTTTCTGTAACAACTTCTTTATCCATAGGATCACCAAGATTTTCCAATTCTTTGATGAGGAGAGGATCCAGTTTTAGCAAATTCAATATCTGGGTTACTCTTGCACGGGATATTCCCAGTTTCTTTGCCAATTCCGCCTGATTCCTTACTTCTCCTGAATCAATCATCTGTTGGTATTCCTTTGCTATTAGGATGGGATTTCGGTAGGTTTTTACAGATTTTAAAGTGAGATTTTATAAAGTACTCGGAATACTAATAAATTGAAAATTTGCCAAATCTGGAAATATCTGAATTTTTTATAGAATAAAAATAAATCCCCGGTTGATAATCAAGTAATTCAA
>LKUH01000248.1 GCA_001412425.1 Candidatus Cloacimonas sp. SDB | reverse complement strand
TAAGCGGTATCTCTATATCAACTAAGGTGCATTATTTAAGATCCCGACAAATGGATTCCCGATTTTTTCGTCTTCTAGCGTAGTCTGAGGTCCGTGTCCAGGATATACTTTAATCGAATCCGGTAATTGAAACAATTTAGCTATGGACTTCATCAGAGTTTGATAATCCCCATCAGGCAGATCGGTTCTTCCTACACCCTCAGCAAATAACGTGTCTCCGCTGAAAAGAGTATCATCTATCAGGAAACAGACTCCTCCCCTGGTGTGTCCGGGTGTGTGGATTACTTTTATCTCTGATTTTCCCAATCCAAATGAATCCCCGTCTTTCAAAAAAATATCAGCTTCTGGTGAGATGACATTATAATTCCAATAGTTACTTAAATTTTTCAGCGGATCAGACAACATCTCTGCATCGGATCCATGAATACCAATTTGAGGATTAAACTCTTTTTTGATCATTTCATTACCAGCAATATGATCTCCATGTCCATGAGTTAGAAAAAGGTATTTCAATTTAAGTTCAAACTTATTTATATCATTTATTAAAACCTGGTCAGGAGCTGCCACATCGATCAGGATCGCCTCTTTAGTGTCAGTATCCCAGATAAGATAAGTATTTGTTTCAAACTCCGGTAACAAAACATAAGTTTTTATTTTCATATTTTCTTTCAGATCATTAACTTTACTACCGATCTTTCCTCCATTTTTGTTATTTTTATCTGCTGATCAGATTCAGTTCCGTTACCAAAGGAAACCACATCTTCTGTTGCAGCTTTATTGCTATATCTGAGTAAAATTGAGGCTGCCTGCTCAATTTCACAATTGCCAATTTCTGCTAAACTTATCATTAATCCAAGAGGTCCGGGTTGATTTACAGTCTGGAAAATCAAGCCTTCAGCAGCCAATTGGTTTATTTTCTCATTATCGTTGTTGTTTTTTCCCACTATAAATTTACAGTTCGGATTCAATCTAAAGTGCCTTCCCAGCCTCAACAACCTTATATTCTTTACGGTAAGCATCTTATACCTGATAAGATCTTTCAATCTCCGGGAAAAACCCTGATCTGTCAGCAGACAACCACCTCCCGGATTCTGATAATGACTGATACCAAATTCTTTTGCCATCTTTATTTGTCTTTGACGACCCCTTCCCTGGATATCCAGCATTTCTTCTTTCTTAACCCATCCTTCTCTTACAGGCAGAGTGTCTGCAAGCAGTTTTTGACTTAAGGGTCGGATCAGTAGATCTTTTACTTTACTCAGTTTCCCCACTGAATTCAAAGCATCAAATCTCTGAGACATGGGTCGCTGTCCCAGAACTTCACCAGAGATCAGAAAATCAACTTGTTCAGCTTCCATCATTTCGCCCGCTTTCCTGAACATGAGCCCATGACAGTCAATACAGGGATTCATATTTTTCCCAAAGCCATAAGCAGGATTTTCCAGCATTTTGATATAATCAGCAGTAATATCTATGACTCTAATCTGGATATCAGCATTTTCTGCTGCTTTCAAAGCTTTTTCAGCACCGAAAAAAGGAGTCTGAAAAAAGACTGGGATTACTTCATACCCAAGTTTTCTCATGTGAAGCACTGCCAGAATGCTATCTAATCCCCCGGAAAAAAGGGAGAAACATTTATATTTATTTTTCATAAATTCCATCTATGAATGCCATAAAAAATCAGAAGGGGGAACATGTCCCCCTTCCTGAGTATTACAAATTATAACTTTAAGTTAATATTAATTTATAACCTGATTAAAGAATATTTACAAAGCATTCATGGTAAAAAGATCTAGAATGGTGTTAAATGTTATACTGGGTCTCATAGCCTTAGATGCTTTAATATCATCCGGTTTGTAATATCCGCCCAGATCAACAGATTTTCCCTGAACTTCACTGAGCTCCTTCATTATCTGAGTTTCATTATCTTTGAGTTTATTAGCCAGTCTGGTGAATTTCTTTTTCAGTTCCATATCTTTAGACTGTTCTGCCAGTGCCTCTGCCCAGTATAATGTCAGGTAAAAGTGACTGCCCCTGTTGTCCAATTCCTTAACTTTTCGGGAGGGAGATTTTCTATTATTAAGAAATTTTTCAGTTGCTTTATCCAGGGTTTCAGAAAGGACATGTGCTTTTTCATTTTTAGTTTTTTCGCTCAAATGTTCCAGTGATGCAGCCAGAGCCAGAAATTCTCCCAGTGAATCCCATCTGAGATGATTTTCCAGGGTAAATTGCTGAACATGTTTCGGAGCGGAACCTCCAGCTCCAGTTTCAAATAACCCACCCCCTTTCATTAAGGGCACAATTGACAGCATCTTGGCACTTGTACCAACTTCCAGGATGGGAAAAAGATCAGTAAGGTAATCTCTTAGGACATTACCGGTTACTGAGATAGTATCTTTGCCATCTTTCATTCTTTCCAGAGAAAAACGGGTAGCTTCAATAGGATTCATGATATGTATCTCCAGTCCTGTAGTATCATGTTTTTTTAAGTATTTATTTACTTTTTTGATCAATTCTCTATCATGAGCTCTGTAGGCATTCAGCCAGAATACTGCTGGAGCTCCTGTTTTCCTGGCTCTATCCACTGCCAGTTTTACCCAGTCCTGAATCGGTAGATCTTTTACCTGACACATTCTCCAGATATCATCCTTTTCAACTTTATGAACCATCAGAGTGCGTCCAGAGGCCGATGTTACTACTACTTTACCGTCGCCGGGGCAGACAAAAGTCTTATCATGAGAGCCATATTCCTCAGCTTTTTGAGCCATCAGTCCGACATTGGGAATATCGCCGATAGTTTTAGGATCTAGTTCACCATGCTTTTTGCTGAACTCGATAACTTCTTTGTAAACTCCGGCATAACTACTGTCCGGAATCACAAAGAGGGTGTCATGTAATTTGCCATCACGTCCCCACATTTTACCGGAATTTCGTATTGCTGCAGGCATGGAAGCATCAATAATGACATCACTGGGCACATGAAGATTTGTAATACCTTTTTCAGAATCTACCATCGCCAGTTGGGGCCTCATTGTATAACAGTTTTCAATATCTTTCTCTATTTCTTTTCTCTTTTTTTCGGGAAGGGTTTTAATTTTTTCATAGAGATCCCCCAGACCATTGCTTGGAGTTACTCCCAGTTCGGCAAATGTTTCAGCATGTTTCTCAAAGACTTCCTTAAAAAATACGGATACTACATGACCAAAGATTAGCGGATCGGATACCTTCATCATTGTAGCTTTTAGATGAACTGAGAATAAAATTCCTTCTTTTTTAGCTTCTTCAATAATATATTCCAGGAATTTTCTCAGAGCTTTATTGCTCATTACAGTTCCATCAATTATTTCACCTTTGGATAGATATAATTTATCTTTCAGGAGTGTGATTTTACCATGAGGATCAACAAATTCAATTTTGCATTCCCCCACATTATCTTTGTGAATAGTAACTGATTTTTCATTGGAAGCCAGATCCCCACTGGTCATACAAGAAACATGAGATTTAGAATCAGGTGACCATTTACCCATGGAGTGGGGATTTTTGCGAGCATAGTTTTTAACAGGTAGAGGAACTCTCCGATCGGAATTACCTTCCCGCAGCACAGGATTTACAGCACTGCCTTTAATTTTGTCGTAGGTGGCTTTGATCTTTTTTTCTTCTTCATTCTTGGGATCTTCGGGATAGGATGGCACATCATATCCCTTTTCCTGTAACTCCTTAATTGCTGCTTTCAGTTGTGGAATTGAAGCACTGATACAGGGTAATTTAATAACATTAGCTTCAGGTTTCTTAACCAGTTCTCCCAGCTCTTCCAGATCGTTAGATATTTTCTGATCCTCTGTAAGTTTTTCTGGAAAATTGGCAATAATTCTTCCTGCCAGTGAAATATCTCTGGTCTCAACTTCGATTCCAGCCTTATCCGTAAATGCTTTAATGGTAGGCAGTAATGAGTAAGATGCCAGGGCAGGCGCTTCATCAACCTTTGTATAAATAATTTTTTCAGGACTTTTTGAGTCGGTCATTACATCTCTCCTTATTTTACAACTTCTGGTTTATCCGGAACATCATAAAGAATATCATCCCAGGGATGTCTGTATAAAGGTGTTTTCAGACGTTTCTGATCAAAATAATGTCCCATGAATCCCATTGTTCTTCCGATAATGAAGAAAGCATTAAAGAACCCCATATCGATCATTTCCTTAATCTCTTCATCTTTATAATTAAGGCTTTTTAAGAGATCTACGAACAGCACTCCAATGGTACCATCAACATTTAATATAAGTGTATTTTTCTTCATTGTTGTAACATTCTGAACAGCCAGAGCATAGTCCAGCAGCGGATGTTTTGGGAAGTGCTCTTTGGCAAAGTTCATCATGATCTCACAACGTTCATCCGGATTGTCCACACTATGAATCCTATGCCCAATTCCCTGGATTCTGACGTTTTTCTTTTTCATCTCATCAATGAAGGCTCGAGGTTCCAGATTATTTTCCATACCCCAGGAAAAATGTTTTGCCGCACCATTCACGGCACCGCCAAATCTGGGACCTATCGTTACAATTCCGCTGATGATAGATTCGATCAGATTTTTTCCTGCCCGGGCTGTAACAATAGTGTTATGAGCTCCGGAAACAGCTGGTCCATGATCGGCAACAATCTGAATAACGAGTTCGATAAAATCACGGGCATATTGCGGTAATACTTTTTTGAACCATAATAATCCGAGAGTACCGCCGATCCCATATTTCTCTTTGATAACCTGATCAATTGGGACACCACAATAATTATGAATTTCGCCGGTTTCATCGCAGATTGTAGAAATGAAATTAGTAGGTTTTCTTACCAGACCTTCGGCAACAGCCTGGGCATAATCCATTGGTACATTTGGTGTTGAAGGCTCACCAAAATCCTTGATCTTTCCCTCAGCTTTAAGTTTTTCATAAGTCATTTTAATCTTATCGCCATAATCCTCGAAAGAATCAGGAACAATTACTCCAGCCTGTCTTAATGCTTCATTTTTCGCTTTAGCAGTATCCTCTTTAGAATCGGCTTTAGCACCGGCATGACCAAATTGAACTCCACCCGGCAGCATTTCTGCGCAGGTACCTGTAACCCACATAACTAGGGGCTTGGTGATTTTTTTATCTTTAATTGCCTGCACTATCTGGTATTCGTCTTTTCCACCAACCTCACCCAGTGATACCATCATTTTGATATGGGGATTTTGTTCATAACGTAAAAGGTGATCCAATAAAGTAGTGGCAGGATAGACATCTCCTCCCACAGCATATCCTTCGTAGATGCCGTCAGTATTTCTGGAAACGATGTTATAGCCTTCATTGGAAAGCCCGCCGGAAACGGAAACAAATCCCACAGATCCAGGTCTGTAGAGTTTAGTGTCACGAATATTTTGAATTGTACCTGCTGCATTCCCGATTTTAAAACATCCGGGTTTCAGGCCACCGACAGTAGCCGGGCCGATAATCCATTTTCCTTTTTCTTTTGCCAGTTTGGCGATTTTTCTTACATCTCTTTGAGGTACACCTTCCGCAATCATAATGATTGTTCTGATATTTTCAGTTTCCAGTGCTTCCATCGTTGTTTCGGCACAAGATCTTTCGGATGCGAAATTAACCATAACATCTACTTCCGGATGAGCTTTTATGGCATCTTTCAAAGAAACATATCTGGGAATAATAATTTCTTTAGTACCCCAGAATAATTTGTTATATCCATCTCCTGTTGGTGTTATAAATCCTGCTACACTTGGTTTTTCTCTTTTACATAAATAATCAAAATCCAGCATTCTTTGTGCTGCTCTTTGCTGCTGACCATAAATAAAAGCTCTGGTATTTTTATCGAAAAGTTCGTAATTTTCCATTATTCACCCACCTTCTTATCAAGTGCCATTGAAACGATCTTTGTCATATGCGTTTCCGGGCCATAAACCTCTATCGGAATACCCAATTTGATTCCAACCTCTTTCATATTATTTAAACCTTCCATATAATTAGGTCCACCTCTCCTTACATATATATTAACATTTGCGGCTTTAAGCTTATCTTTGTACTCCTTAATCGCCTGAATTATTCCCGTAAAAGTCTTCGCAACATCAGTGAAGTTAGCAATACCACCCCCGATCAGCAGGAATTTTGGTCTGCCCTGTGCATCTTTTTTTCTTGTCATCAGGTCCAGAATTGTTTTAGTATAGGCATAAGTAAGTTCTGTTGAGGGATTTCCGCTGTACTCACCGTAATTTGCCAGTTCAGAAGTATAACCAAGATCGACAACTGTATCTGCATAAATCACCGATGCACCTCCGCCGGCAACCAGGTTCCAGATTCTGCCATCAGGATTAAGAATAGTAAGTTTTAAGGAAGCTCCTGTCCGGTCATCCAGGTCATCAACTTTTTCCTCCTCAGGAGTTTTTTCTAATCCAAAGGGATTCGGGAATTTCAGGTTTCCCCAATATTCCGCACATTGGTAAGAAGCATAATCGTCCACTTTGGCAACGGCATCAAGCGCAACAGGAGCACCATCAACAAAAGTGAAGGGATTTAATTCCAGATAAACAAAATGGTATTCTACCAACATTTTATAGAGAGCTTTAGTGAATTCTGCTATAATTTTCTTTTTGCCGCCCAGTTCCTGCGGCAAAAAACCTGCGATATCAAATTCATCGATTTTCTTAAGGATGGGAATATCCAGTGTAACTACTGAATCCCAAACTTCTTCGATATTAACTCCACCTTTCAGAGAAAAATGGATAGTATCATATTCTCTGTGTGTTGTAATTGCAATATAGTATTCTTCTTCATGTGGAACAAATTTCTCTACTAGAAAATAATTCAATATACCTGTTGTTTCTCCTGTCGTTTGAGAAATTGTGACTGTTTTGTTCATCCTTTCAGAGATCCAATTCTTAACTTCTGACCAGCTTTTGTTGACATAAAGCAGATTATTCTTACCTCTTTTCCCAAAAAGTTGATCTGGTTTAGCTACTAACTTTTCAGTTTTAAGCCAGGGATGATCCTCTGCGATTTTACTGAGATCAGTCTTGGGCCCGATTAGAACCTGAGAAGCCTCAAACTTGATCTTACCATCAGAAAAATGCGGCAGAGCCTTTGACATCATTCTTTTAGCATCGTATTCCCTAATACCTTTTTGTGCCATACTTTCTCTCTCCTATTGTATAATTATTTTATACCCAACTTAATTTGCCTTTTTCTTCATAAATGCCAGAGTTCCACCAGCCAGTAGAATCTCTTTTTGTCTATCCGACAGCTCATAAGTAACTTCAAATTCTGTTCCCTTTGTCTTGTTTTTAACTATCAGATTTTTACCAGCTATAAATGCTGCTTTAATGTCAGAGATCTCAAGTTCATCTGCCTGATCAATATTATCATAAGCTGATTCATCTTTAAAATTCAAGGGCAGGATACCAAAATTGATCAAATTGGCATTATGAATTCTTTCCATCGATTTAGCCAGCACAGCCTTAACTCCCATATACATTGGGCAAAGAGCTGCATGTTCGCGACTACTGCCCTGTCCATATGAAAACCCGGCAACAATTATGTTATCCATTCCGCTTTCTTTGATTACCTTGGCTCGATCATGGAAGGTAGGGTCAACAACTTCAAAAAGGAATTCAGAATATTTGGGAACATTTGATCTGTACTTCATTTTTGAACCTGCCGGAATAATGTGATCGGTTGTAATTTTATCTTCAACTTTCAGGGTTACCTTACCGGTAATTTTATCCTTAAGAGGTTCTGCGGCAGGAGGATCACCGATATTTGGTCCTCGATAGATCTCGATTTTATCCTGACCCTTTTCCGGGAAAATAAACATTGAATCATCAATATAGAATTTTGCTGGCATTTCAATTCTGGGATATTTTATGCCCATTTTTTCCAGATCTCTAGGATCGGTAAATTTACCTGTAATAACTGCTGCGGCAGCTGTTTCAGGGCTTACCAGATAGGCATTAGCAGATTTAGTTCCTGATCTACCGTAGAAATTTCTATTGCTGGTCCGAAGCGAAACTGCATTTGTTTTTGGTGACTGACTGTTTCCGATGCAGAATCCACAGGCTGATTCAGCTATTCTGGCACCACTTGAGATAAAACTATCAAATTCACCATCCCTAAGTAAGTTTTCGATCACCTGTTTAGAACCGGGCGCAACAACGAAACTTACATTAGGATGAAGTTTTCTGCCTTTAATGATTTTAGCAACAGTCATCATATCCTTGTAAGATGAGTTTGTACAGGAGCCGATGCATACCTGATCTACATCAATCTCTCCCAGTTCTTTAACTGTACTGATATTCCCCGGGCTATGAGGTGTAGCTGCCAGTGGGACAAGTGCAGAAAGATCGATATCAACTATTTTGTCATACTCTGCATCTTCGTCAGCGATCAGTTCAATCCAGTCTTCCTCGCGATCCTGAGCTCGCAGAAATTCTTTTGTTACTTCGTCACTGGGAAATACAGAAGTTGTAACTCCGCACTCTGCACCCATGTTAGTAATTGTAGCTCTTTCCGGAACTGAAAGTGTTTTTATGCCAGGACCACCATACTCAAATACACATCCCACATTTCCTTTAGTGCTGAATATTTCCAATACTTTTAAAATTACATCTTTTGCTGCTACCCAGTTTTTTAATTTCCCGGTCAGATTAATTTTTATTACTTTTGGGTAGGTCAGAAAAAACGGACCTCCTGCCATGGCAACGGCAACATCCAGACCACCGGCACCTATTGCCATCATTCCGATCCCTCCACCTGTTGGTGTATGGGAATCTGAGCCAAGCAGGGTTTTACCGGGCTTTCCAAATCTTTCCAGCTGAACCTGATGGCAGATGCCGTTGCCAGCTCTGGAATATACAATGCCGTATTTGGCAGCTACTGACTGCAGATATTTGTGGTCATCTGCATTTTCAAAACCGATCTGAACAGTATTATGATCGACATAACTTACCGAAAGTTCGGTCTTTACTTTTGGAACTCCCATGGCTTCGAACTGTAAATAAGCCATTGTCCCGGTTGCATCTTGAGTTAGTGTCTGATCTATTTTAATACCTATTTCGGATCCTTTCTCCGGTTTTCCTTCAACGATATGCCCTGAAAGGATCTTTTCAACAATGTTTTTTCCCATTTTTTACCTCTCGCTTGTATTTGCTTCCTCTAAATAAAAAATTAAATAATTCTGGATT